>NZ_JBNXVS010000030.1:0-75876 GCF_050565655.1 Nodosilinea sp. AN01ver1
CGACTCAGGGTGGGTTTGGGGAACCGTAGCAGGGGATGGAGGAGAAAGATGCATAGAGCCTAAGGAAAAGATGAATCAGCCTGAAACTCTAGCATCTTCAGCCTTCCTTGAGAATGAAATGGCCCTGATTACCTTCTAAGAGCCAAAACCATCAAGAACTAAGCCACCCTTGTGCTTTAAGGTGGTTCCAGGCCATTACCAAATGCTGGCGCTTGAAGAGGTTTTTCTTACGATCGCTCCATTCCCGCACCCGCTCGATCGCCACCTCGCAATCGACAGCAGCTTGAGGATCTTCTTGGGCTACCCAGTGCAGGGTCGCCAGCATTTCCATGCCGTAGGGGGTTTCAAACCCTTCGATGAGCTGACTGACTCGTTCTAAATAGGGGTCAGCATTTTGGCCCTCAGCCAAGAAGCTTTGGGCCGCCTCATGTCCTGCGGGCAAAACCTGAATCTGGGCGCGATCGCTACCGTCACCGTAGCCATGAATGTAGTGACCTTCCATGCCTTGCAGGGCGTGACCTAGGTTATGGGCATAGGGGCCATAGTGAAAGCGCTGGTAGGCTAGGGTTTGCAGCGTGGGCTCTCCGGCCACTTTGAGAAAGTACGCCAGCTTTTGAATTTCGATGCGGCTGGCGCTATACCCCGGTAGCCCATAGAGTTCTAAGATCCGAATCAGGGAGGCTCTAAAGGCTGTCATGGGTGGCTTTGAGGTGGCGATCGCCATTGCTTCGACCGGGGGTGCCCCGGCAGGTTCAAACACAATTACCTCAATATGGGGCAGTGGTTTGAATGCCTCTAAAATCAGCGGTTTGACCTCGGCCCAGTCTAACCCTCCATTGCCGCAGCCCAGGGGGGGAATAGCAATCGATCGAATCTCCAACCGTTGGACTTCTTCTACTAAAGCGGCTAGCCCGGCTTTGATATCGTCAAGCTGGGAGGGTTGCCGCCAGTGGCGTTTGGTAGGGAAGTTGATGATATACCGGGGGTTCAGCAGCGAGTCGGTGGCGACGGTAAACATGCGGCCTGGCTCGACCTCATTGTTTTTGCACGCCTTTTGATACTGCTTAAAGTTGTCTGGAAACGCCCGCTTAAATTGCAGCGCCACTCCTTTGCCCATGACACCTACGCAGTTGACGGTGTTCACCAGGGCTTCTGTTTTTTCGTCTAGGAGGTTGCCACGCTTTAGCTTGAGCATTGTGCCGTCATATTGTTAGTTCAATTGTACTGAATAGAATGGTTAGGTTCAAGATCCTTCAGGGGTAGCCGAGCCGCCTGCATTTTACGTGTAATACCACTGGGGGCGCAGGCGGGCGGTCATCGTTTGCCCAAATTGTCGCAAAATTTGGTTCACCTCGGCCGCGATCGCATCATCCATCACCCCGATGCCGCGAATCAAGGGCCAGGGCACCGCTTGGTGTACCAAAAACTCGGCCTGGCGGCGGCGCTTGCGATCGCCGTCCTCATCGGTATCTCGCCAATACTTGGTTTGCATGATCTCCCAGTCGATGGCGGTGTCGATTTCGTTGAGGTCGTCGTAGAAGCTGGTGTAGCCCATGACGGCATGGCCATCGCTGAATACAAACCCTAGACCGGCCTCTGCGATCGCTTCGGCGGTGGTGACCAGGTGCAAGATAGACTGCTGGCCGCTGGTGTAGCCGGTGACGTTGCCAATGTGGATCGCCCCCAGCATGGGCGAGCGGGGGGCAAAGTAGAAGGGCACGTAGTCGTGCAGCACGCCGCCAGGGCCACAGGGCACTGTTTTGGAGTAACGCCTGTCTTGAATGTGCTCGTAGGCAATGGAGGTGTAGTCGGCCTCGCTGGCTTGCAGCCTATTTTTGGCCAGCAGGGTACCGGCCTGCACAATGGTGGCCAGGTTGCTGATGGGGGTAATGTGGTAAAGCCAAACAGGCATTCTACACAGGGCGGTGATGAGTGCTCCTTAGCGTAGCAATGGGTGGGGCCGGGCGATCGGGCTGGGGCCAGGGCTGTTAAGCAATACCGGCTAAGTCCGGGCAGTTTTTTTTCGCTTCGTACAATGGGATGAGCCATGGAGCCTAGCATGACCGAACCAAAACCCACCCGCCCTGCTGTGTTCATCGAGAAGATCTTTCCGGTGACGCTGCTGAATAAGCAGGTGTATTACGAGCATGGGGGCAACCCGTTTAAGGGGCTGCATCGGTGGTATTCGCGGAAGCCGCTGTCGTTTAGCCGGGCGAGTGTGTTGGGCTCGCTGCTGCCGGATACGGTAACGATGGAGGAGTTTGAGTATCTGCTGGGGCTAAACCGGCGGGTGGCGGGGCACCCGGACAGCACAACAAAGCTGTATAAGACGCCGCCGAGCCCGGAGCGGATTAAGCAGGTGCATGACCTGTGTGAGCAGACCTGGGGCACGCGCACGCCGACGGTGCTGGATGCGTTTGCGGGGGGTGGCAGCATACCGTTTGAGGCGGTGCGGTATGGGTTGAATGTGCTGGCGAGTGACCTGAACCCGGTGGCGGTGGTGACGATGAAGGCGGCGATGGAGTATCCGCTAAAGTTTGGGCCAGATTTGCAGCATGAGATTGACAAGTGGGTGAAGTGGGTTGGTGATGAGGCGGAAAAGCGGTTAGGGGAGTTTTTTCCGTCGCAGGAGGGGGAGACAGTTCAGAACTATTTGTGGGCGCATACGGTGGTGTGCCCGAGTTGTGATTCGGTGGTGCCGTTGAGTCCGAATTGGTGGTTAAGTAAGGCTAGTAATTATTCCGGAAAAGGACAAGTCCGCAAAGTTACAAGTGACTGGTATGCAGTAAAACCTGTTCCAAATCTAGAAAAGAAACGTGTTGATTTTGAGCTTGTAAAGGGGCGAAAGAATACTGCCAGTACAATTAAAACTCCTGAGGGAGATTTCAATCCTAATGACCATAACACAATTAACCGTGGCATAGGAAAGTGTCCCAACTGCAGCTACATTATAGAAACCGAATTATTTTATAAAGCTGCCGAGGAGAATACGTTAGGACACCAGCTATATGCTGTCTGTTTTCGCAAAGGCGAAGGAGGGTTTGAATTTAGAATCCCTCAAGAAAAAGATATTCTAGCCTTAAAAATTTCGGAATTAGAAATTCAAAGCAAAATTCAGAACAATAGCTCCACAAGATCTATACCGACTGAAGATATTCCTCCCGGCGAAAAGACAGAGCAAAATTACATTCGCACTTATGCAAAAAGCTGGGCTGGCATGTTCAATTCACGTCAGCTTTTAACCTTGACAACTTATGTTGAAATTCTCCATGAAGTAAAAGAGAAAATTGGGCTTGAGCTAGATTCTGCTACAGCAGATGCAATATTGACTTACTTGGCTTTCGCCCTAGATAGATGTATTGACTATAATTCAAGGCTTTCAGGCTGGCATTCAGGGCATCCCTCGGCTGACCGAGCCTCCAAAACACATGCCTTTAATCTCAATTGGAACTATCCAGAGATATCAGGTGATGGGGAATTATGGAGGTGGTGCTCAAAAGCAATCACCCCTCATTACACTACACTTTGCTCATTTTTAGGAATTAGTACTGGATTCGATAGCATTTTTGAATATGACCAACCCCATTCTAATGTAGTAAAGATTAATTTGTCGTCAGCCGATGCTCTAGTTCATATACCAAACGGTTCCCTTGATTGTGTTATAACCGATCCTCCTTATTATTCGTCTATTCATTATTCGGAATTGTCAGATTTCTTTTATGTTTGGCAAAAGCGGGTTCTAGGTGACATCTTCCCCGAACTCTACTTTTCCGAACTCACCGACAAAGACCGCGAAGCCGTTGCTAACCCTTCCCGTTTCCGCAACATGGGCGAGTCTGCCGAAGAACTCGCCAACCGCGACTACGAAGCCAAAATGGCTCTCGCCTTTGCCGAATACTTCCGCGTCCTCCGCGACGACGGCGTCATGACGGTCCAGTTCAACCACAAAGACTCCGGTGCCTGGGACGTGCTCGCCAAATCCCTCATCGACGCCGGCTTTGAAATCACCGCCAGTTGGGCCGTCAGCACCGAGAACCCGCAAAACCTGCACCAGGCCCAGAAAAACTCCGTCTCCAGCACCGTCCTCCTCGTCTGCCGCAAGCGCGACCCCAACGCCGGTTCCGCCTGGTGGGATGACCTGCGCCCCGAACTCGCCAACCTCGTCGAGCAACGCGCCCCCGAATTTGAAGCCAACGACATCGGCGGCATCGACCTCTACCTCAGCGCCTTTGGCCCTGCCCTCAACGTCTTCAGCCGCGCCTGGCCCGTGCTCGATAGCTCCGGTGTTGAAATGCGCCCCGAAGTCGCCTTTGGAGAAGCTCGTAAGGCGATCGCCAACTACCGCTTCCGCAAACTGCTCGAAGCCGACACCGCCGGGTTCGACCCCCTCACCCAGTGGTACATCCTCGCCTGGGATGCCTTCCGCGCCCGCGAGTTCCCCTTCGATGAAGCGCGACAGCTCGCCCTCGCCGTCGGCGGCTTCAACGTCCGCGACCTCGATAGAACCCATAAGCTGCTCGACTCCGCCAGCGGCACCTGCAAACTGCTCACCCCCCAGCAGCGCCTCAAAAAACGCGCCTTCTCCACCAACCCCGACGAGTTTACCGCGATCGCCCTCGTCGATGGCCTCCACGCCATCATCGCCCTCTACCTCGAAGAACAAAGCGTCGACCCCGTCCGCCGCTTCCTCAAAGCCACCGGCCTACTCAGCAATGACCTCTTCATGCGCGCCTGGGAAGTTGCTCTCAAAGCCATCCCCCACATCGGCGACGAGCGCAAACGCATGGTGGAAGAGAAAGCCCTAGCCGACCTATGGCTAGCGATGGACGAGATTCAGGCCAAGGTTCTCTACGTGCAGCCAGAGCTAGCGTTTGAAGAAGGCCAAATGGGGCTGTTTTAGAGAGTCATCTACCTATAGAGGTTGGTATAGCGATGAAAGAAGCCATTGTTTTTGTTTCAGGGTTTGATGCTCAATGTCAAAACTATTATCTCGATAACTATTTAAGCCAAGGGTTATTAAACCAACTCGAAGATATAGATATCAAGCTTCACCCTGAAGAGGTCAAAATTCCGGGGCAAACCGGCAAGCGGTTTTACTGTCAATTTGATGATACTGAAAAGACTATCGACATCTACGAAGTCTATTGGAATGATTTGGTCGATCGCTTAAGCGCAAAAAGCGCCACCCAAAAGTTTAGTCGGGGTATCAGCATGTTCTTTCACTGGTTTAGCCAGGGCTGGAAGATCATGAAGATATCACCCGTTTTCTTTATGCAGACCAGTACTATTTTGCTGTTGGTGCTGCTTTGGTACTATGGCATTGTTGTGCTGGTCTTAGCAGCCCTTGCAGAACAACCAGCGCTAGCTTCTGTTCCATTTTTACAAGGCCTTTTGGGGCAAATCTCTGGGTGGGCTACCACGGGCTGGGGCTGGCAGATTTGGCTAGTGGTTAGCGCTTTACTCGCCTTGTTGCCCGTGTCGATTAATCTCATCATCGACTTGACTGATTTCTTCGTTAGCTACCTTCAGAACGAGTCACATAAAGGCAAACCCCCGATCAGAGCACTCCTGCGCACTCGGGTTAAGCAGGCGGTAGATAACGTCGTTAGCGAAGGCTCCTACGATCGCGTTACTGTACTCGCCCATAGCCTGGGCGGGCTCATTGCCACAGACTTTATGGCTGACTACCGCGGTCAGCAGGGTAGACAGGTTCGCTACATCACCTGGGGTAGTGCCCTCGAAAGCTCTTCCTCCTCAACCGATTGGATAGAGTCAGAGATTAAGAAGTGCCTAGATAACCCTCACATTGAGAAATGGGAGGATTTTTACTCTAACCAAGACTGGTTCTGCTCTAAGGTACCCGTGCCTGGCAAAGAGCCCACCCCCAAACTGGTCTCTAAAGAGGTCTCCTTTAAAGTCTCTTTAGTTAAGCAGATCACCGGAGAGTCTCATATGGAGTACTTTTTCGACCCAAAGGTGCTCAGACACTTTGTCATGGGTTGAGCAAGCCACAGGCTTACGCGACGAATGAGGATTGAAGCTAGAGTTCACTAGGAATAAATACTATGGCGGGTACATCGGCTAAGGTTCCAAAATCAAAAAAGAAAAACTTTTCTAGCTTTAGCTACGCCGAAGCCTTCAAACAACTTCACTTAGACGACCTCATTCCTTGGGAGCTAGACGCGCCTCCACTAAAACCCAGCGCCTTCTTTCAAGAGCGGCTGCACCGCCTGGAGCAAACCTTTGACCTAGAAGGTTATGAGGAATCGAAAAAGCTGCTGATTGATGCCATTTGCGAAGAGGCGATCGCCAGCACCGAGCATCTCAAAATTTGGAAAGGGGCACAACTGGAAGGTGACACCACCGCAGGCTATGTCGATTATCTGATCGCCGAGCGGAAACGCTATCTAGACATTCCCCTACTGTGCATCATCGAAGCTAAAAAGGACGACTTTGAGAAAGGGTTAGCCCAATGCCTGGTAGAGGTGCAGGCCTGCCAGTGGCAAAATCGCCAATCGGGTCGCGAGATTGACGTTTACGGCATCGTCACCAATGGCCGAGCTTGGCAGTTCTACCGCATGAGTCCAGAGGGCATTGTCTACGAAACCCCCGTCTATTCCACTGGGGATATGGATCTGTTGCTGGGGCGACTCCGCTACATCTTTCAGCTGTGTGAGCAAAATCTGAGCTAGAAATGACGGTGACGTAAACGCATGGTGGAAGAGATGGATGAGATTCAGGCAAAGGTACTATACGTGCAGCCAGAGCTAACGTTTGAGGGGAGACAGCATTCTCTCGACTTAGATATTTAACTGAGAAAATTCGAAATTTATACTTGATCCATTACTCATTTACTTTATGAAGCAGGCATTCCTTGTGATAAGCGAAGACGAGCGAAAGGTCGTCAACGCTGATAAAGTTGACCACTCTGACTTTAGTCAAATTTTTCAGTGTATTCGTTGTAACGCAACAGTAACTTTGAGATCTGGCCATTATAGAGGAGGAAGTTGGATAGCACCTAGTTTTGTACATCCAGAAGGGGATTTAAAGGAATGTAGCTTAAGGGTTTCTATTGATCTGAAATCCGAAAATAAAGCGGACGCATTTGCCATTATTGGAAGGGGACAAAATAATAAGAAGCTAGAGAAAGCGTTTATTGATTTCTTTAAAGCTTGTATAAGATGCAATCCCTACTTGAAACCCAGCTTTCTCCCAAACTATACATTTTATCCAGAGGATAACGGTTTATACAGGGGTGATGCTTTACATCTTAAGCGTTATATAAACTATAACAAAGCTCCAGGTCGATCCCATGACCATCCAGAGCTTTTGCTTGACTCCTGTGTTGTCATACTAAAAAGTCTAAATTCTCAAAAATTCTTTCTTGACTCTGTTTCTGAGCTTCGAGAAAAACTCTTGCTAGAGAAATCTTTATCGGATCAGGCTCTAAGGGTAGCTGCTGCTCAAGGAGTCTCTGTAGAAGACTTTATAAAGAGCCATTGCAGTCGATTGTTAGGAATTACAAAGTATTTATGCAAAGGTTCCTCTGATTCACTGAGAAAACAGTTTTTTGAAATTGTAATTTGGGCTGACAGATACAATCTACCATTTCCTATCGACTTGATTCTGACTCAAAGAGATAAAGCAATTGGTGAATTGATGTCTCAATATCCTGGATTTCGGAAAGAAAGAAGTGATGAAGAGTTGCTGGATAGCAGACAGAAGTTTGTTCAAAAAATCAAGTCTTATGATTTTCAGATGCTTGCCAATATTCAATCGAATCCTCTTTATTTGAGGGACTCTTTTTCCGATTTCTATGAAGGAGTCCACTCGTCTAGAGGTGAATTTGTTTCTTTTGCCCTTCAAAAGACCTTTCAATCTATAAAAATGTATAACTGGCTATATCTACCGAATTTCTATGGATCTTGATTTTCTCATTCTCTGGAAGTTGAAGAACCACGATTTGGACCTGACTTTTAGTTCGTCGCTAGTATGTTGCAATCGCTAAAGAACTACGACTGGAAAATCAGCTACGCCAGCGACACCAGTAACCCTGTCGCCGACTTCTACATCCCCGCCCTCGAACGCACTACCCAGTACGATCGCAAATCCGGCTTCTTCAGCAGCGCCATCCTCAGCCAGGTCGCCGGGGGGCTGGGGGCATTCCTCCACAACGAGGGCCGCATCCGGCTGATCATGAGCTGCCACCTCAGCAAAACCGACCTCCAGGCCATCCAGCAGGGCTACACCCTCCGCGATGCTGTCGCCGCCCGCCTCGATGCCAACCTCACCCCACCCACCAACTTTGCCCAGCTCAAACGTCTCGAAATTCTCAGCTGGCTGATTCAGAGCGATCGCCTCGATATCCGCATCGCCATTCCCCTACGCCACGACGGGCAACCCCTCGACCCCGACGAAGCCATCAACACCCACTACATCTACCACGAGAAAGTCTGCCTCTTCACCGACGCCGATGGTAACCAGATCGCCACCACCGGCTCCAACAACGAGTCCAGCGGCGGCTGGAACTTCAACGTCGAATCGTTCCATGTCTTCTGCTCCTGGGAGGGCGATCGCGACCTGGCCCGTGTGCAAGAAGAAACCCTGCGGTTCGAGCAGCATTGGCACAATCAAATCCCCAGCGTTCGCGTGTTTGAGGTGCCCGAAGCCGTCAAGCGCAAGCTGATCCGCTACGCCCCGCCCCAAAAGCCCCTCTGGACAACCGACGACGAATTTAACCAGCGCCCCCTGACCAAGCAAGAGCGTGAGCAGTTAGCCATTACTGACCCAGAGCCTGCCAAGGAAGAAAAGCCAGAGGCCCAGATTGATGAGGCTACCCTGACAAGGGAACGGGAGATGTTTCGGGCGATCGCCAACATCCACCAAGACCCTGGCTGCCTGAGCGCCTGCCTCAGCTCCATCCCCATCCAGCCCTGGCCCCACCAAATCAAAATTCTTAAACGCGCCGCCGCCGAATTTCCCCGCAGCTTTCTGATTGCCGATGAAGTCGGCCTGGGCAAAACCATCGAGACCGGGCTGATCCTCCGTTACCTGCTGGTATCCCAAAAGGTCAAGCGCGTCCTGGTGCTGGCCCCCGCCAGCGTTCAGCCCCAGTGGCACGAAGAACTGCGCGAAAAATTCAACATCCATTTCTGGAGCTACACCCAAGGCGAATTCAAAGACCCCTACGGCCAGACTACCCAGCCCACCGGCAACCCCTGGAATACCCAAAACCTGATTCTCGCCTCTAGCCACCTGGTGCGACGCCAAGAGCGCATGCAAGAACTGCTCGATGCCGAACCTTGGGATCTAGTGGTGCTGGACGAGGCCCACCACGCCCGCCGAAAATCGCCCCAGGCCAGAAAAGACACCCCTAACCGCCTGCTGCAACTGCTGGAGCAGCTGCGCGACAAGACCAAAGCGCTGATTTTGCTGTCGGCCACCCCGATGCAAATTGACCCCATCGAAGTCTTTGACCTGCTGCATGTGCTGGGTCTAGAGGGCCACTGGGCCTACGGCGATACCTTCTGTGACTACTTTTCTTCCCTAGACAGCAAGCCCGATCGCCACCTGCTCAACTTCTGGCAAACGATGTCTGCCGACTACTTTGCCCATGGCGGCCAGCCCTGCCCCCGCCTCCAGCAGCACCTCCACCAGCAAGACCGGATGCTAGCCAGCCGAGTGGAAGATGCTTGGCGGGGGCGACTGAAAATAACCATCAACGATCGCCTCTTCCTGCAAGACGAGGCCTTTCTCGCCGCCTCCCTGCAATTCCTCTCCACCAACACTCCCCTCAAAGACATGATGTTCCGCCACACGCGGGACACCCTGCGGGAGTACTACCGCCTCGGCCTGCTGGAAAAAGATGTCCCCCGCCGCGAAGTCTGCGATAACGCCATCACCCTAGAACCCACTCGCGAAGCTGACCTCTACCGCCAGGTGAGCGACTACGTGCGCCACTTCTACCGCCTGGCCCAAAAAGAGCAGCGCAAAGCTTTGGGCTTCTTGATGACCCTCTACCGCAAACGGTTGACCAGCTCCTTCTACGCCATTCAGCAATCCCTCCAGCGACGGCTCGATTCTCTGATTACCCAGCAGGGCAGTGGCCTCACCGCCGATGACCTGGCGGAGCTAGACGATGCCGACGATGCGGTGATCGAAGGGCTAGAGGGCTACATGGAGCCCGTAGACCCCCGAGAAATTGAACACTTAGAAGCTCTGCTACGGCAGTTTGAGAACACCGGAGAAGACACCAAGCTGGCCCACTTCATCGCCACCCTGCGACAGGAGTTGGTGAATCGGGAAAGCGCGATCGCCTTTACCCAATACACCGACACCATGGACTTTCTGCGGGAGCAGCTGCGGGAACTCTACGGCAACCAGGTGGCTTGCTACTCCGGGCGCGGCGGCGAACTGTGGCACGATGGCCAGTGGGCGATCGTGCCCAAGGAGCTGATCAAAACCCGATTTCGCGATAGCGAGATCAAAATCCTGCTCTGTACCGAATCCGCCAGCGAGGGCCTCAACCTACAGACCTGCGGGGTGCTCTTCAACTACGACCTGCCCTGGAATCCCATGCGGGTGGAGCAGCGCATTGGCCGTATTGACCGCATTGGCCAGCGCTATCCCACCGTCACCATTCACAACTTCTACTACGACGGCACAGTAGAGGCGAAGGTGTACCGGAAATTGCGCGATCGCATTGGGGCCTTTGAATCTGTAGTCGGCAACCTCCAACCCATCCTGGCCCAGGTGCCCACGTTTATCGAACGGGCCACCATGAGCGCCGACCCCGAAGAAGAAGACGTGCTGCTGTCAGAATTCGACGCCGTCCTGGCGACTCCACCCCAGCGGCCAGCCCTCGATGACATGGTGAAGCGCGATGTGGAATCTGACCTGCAAGACATTCGGCGACCGTTGCCTCCCACTGCCCTTAACCCAGAGGCGATCGAAGAGACATTCACTCAATCGGTTCTCCTACAAAGGAAGGGAGTCCACTTTATACCCGTAGAACCTGGAATCTGGCGGATGAGTTGTGGCCAGTGGGCCAATACGGTGACCTTTCAGCCAGCCATCTTTGCCGACAAACCCTCTCTGCGACTAATGACCTGGGGAGATCCTCTCTTTCACCAACTCCTGACCCAGGTGCTCTAGGGACACTAACGTTATGTCCGCTGAAAATACTTCACCAGCATTTTCATCAACTCCCCAGGCTGACACCGCAGGGGCCTTTCAGGGGTAGGCGCTGGCATGAAATCAGTCCACTCGAAGATCTCAGCAAACCCACACAGATGCATCTGCTGAAGCATGGCCTGAATCGCCTCCCGAGACCCGATCGCCAAGAGCTTTACCGGCTCTCGGTCGGGCCTGGGGTAGTTGCTTAGCTTTTGCCTGATCTCAACACTGACCAAAAGGTCGTGCTCTGCACCGCCAACCTCCGATCCAACAAATCCCTGGGGAAGCAACATCGGTAACCTCCAGTTACATCGAGTCGTTGTCTAACATGCTAACGTTAGCATGTTAGACAACGTCCTGCACCTCATCCTCTGAAATGATGAGGATATGGGCAAAGCAGGCTACGTTCTTAAGCAAGTGCTGGAGCAGTACGGCATCACGCAGTATCGGTTCGCGGCGAATCTGGGGATTGACCGCACCAGTGTCCACCGCTGGTGCAGCGGCAAGATCGACCCCACAGGCGATACCATTCTGGAAATCGTCCGTGTTCTTAAAGTTATGAATCCAGAAGCCGCTGAGGCTTTCGCTGATCAGTACATCAACAGCGAACTCGACGAGTAATACTCCAACAGGATCAAGGTACTAACGGTCTATCCCCCTAGAGCGCGGTATGCTCCGCTGTGGCTGCCCTACCTGGAGTGCCTGAATCGCCTGCACTTGAGCCACCGTCCCTCGGGCATACTGCTCAATCGTCGGTGGGGCCACCCCCTGCAAATCTTGCTGAAAACGGGCATACGGCCCCTGGTGCAGTAGTGCCGCCACAGCCTCCCCCGATTCCCCAGCGCCCAGCGCCGCTGCCGTCACTTTCTGGTCGAGCTGAATCGCCGCCAGATCGCTGCTCACATAATCCCGGTAAAGATCGGGGTAGCTCTGGATTTTTCCCGTGACTGAGCAGGCATATTCCAGATATCGCTGCTGCTGAAGACTATCCACGGTCTTCTGGGCGTACTGAAGCAGCTTGGGCAGTGCTTCCTTCTTCTCATCCTCAGACAGACCCAAAATTTGCTGCTGAGTAAACGGCCCCTGGGCCAGCAGTTGAATTACCTGCCTCGGAGACTTGCCGGTCTGTAGTGCCGCTCTGGCCACCTCGCGATCTAGCCCCTGGGCAGACGTGGGGTTGTCGCTGTAGCGAGTGTAGAGGCTGTCGTAATCCTTAGCGTCCTTGAGCGAAGCCTTAGCCAACGCCAGGTACTGCTGGCGCATCAATCGTCCTTTCTCAGTTTCGGGCTCCTTCGGCAACAGAGGTTCACTCATAGGGCATCGGTGAACTCGTCGAGTAGGTCAGCTGGAGCAGCAACCGTCACTGGCTGCGCCAAAACGGATTCATTGATGGGCTCAGCCTGTAGATTCTCTGTCTCTGGGCCTCCCACCAGTTCAGTCGCGTCAGGCCGAGCCAGGCCCAACTCAAATTCCTCGCGCAGGTGTTGAATCTGAGCTTCCATTTGCCAAATCGATTGCTGAGCCAGGTCACGCAACTCGGCCTCAGAGTAATTGCCGGAGTGCCGGTAGGCGAAGGGTAGCCAGAAGGCACGGGTGGCGGTGGCCGCTTTCTCCTTGCCGTTGTAAGTGTCGTGGATCAGCCAGGAATAGGTGATGCCGTTGGGCGAGGTGCGATCGGGCTCAAAGATGAAGCGCACTCTGGGCTTATTTTTGGAAGAGCCGTCGGAGGATGACGCAGAAGGCCTTCTGGGCATAGTGGACGTCCTACTTGCTGTACTGATAACCGTCTCGACTGAAGCACCCCTGAGGAAATTGTAGCCTGGCATAGCGGAAACAATGCTGGCATTTTAGAGGCTACATCCGAAAGATTCTAGGCATGGCTGATTTGCTGCTGAAGTTAGCAGAGGACACCGTAGATATCGCTGCTGGCGGTTGCTATCACCTAGGCATCTGATCACCAGAATAAGTTAGGAAATATGCGATCAATAGCTCGACCTCTGAACGAACCGAGGCGTTGCAAGATGGGGCAGAAGCCGCCACTGTTGTATTGGAAGCCGCCCTAGCAAATGTGTTGGTTGACCTGCTGCTGGCAGACATCGAGCGAAAACGCTCCTTGTTACAGCAGCAGGGCATTGACGTTCAGATTACCAGGTGCAAGATGTGAGCCTCCCTATATCCAGAGATAATGAGGCTTATCTAGCGCTGGTTTGGGTGTAGTGGCTTGGTTACTTACACCCAAACCAACAGCTCAGTCGGTTAGCTAGGTTTTAGCTGTTTATCACAAGGGACTCTCGTCAAATCTCGGGCACCTGGAAACGTGCCAGGGTACCGGCGTAGTGCTTCATGATGATTTCTGGAGAGTTACCGACCCATTTGGCGACCTGCGACACACTGATCCCCTCCTCCAGGCAGTGAGTAATAAATGTGTGTCTAGCCTGGTAGGGCTTTCGATAGCGAATACCGAGTTCCTCCAGGACGGCTGACCACCCACGATTGCGAAAATTATGAAAATTCATAAACTGCCCCTCGGATGACGGAAAGACTAAGTCGCTTCGCTTCGCTTGGGACGGTCGGTGAGCGGTCAAGAGCTGCCGAAGCTGTTTATTGATAGGAAACTTCCTTTTCAGTTGCGTTTTGAGCCCATCCTTCAGCACTCGCCCCCGCACAGAATCCACCACAGCCTGATCAAAAATAATGTCATCGGTGGTGATGTGCTTCCATTGCAGACCCGCTGCTTCTGAGGGGCGACACCCGGTGCAGAACAAGAACCGAACTAAGGGCGTGTAGTAAGCGTAGTACTGATTGTTTTCAAAGCCACTGATAATGGCTTGACGTTCTGCACGGCTAAACGGGTCGATATCTGTCCTGTCATCCGAAGTTTTGGGAATCTTGATGTCTCCGGAAAGCCCTTCAAAGGGATTTTGATCGATCAAGTCATTGCGCTTGGCCCAGCGACAGCAGGATGACAACGCCTGAATAAACCGTTTCGCGGGATCAGGGTTGAGATGGGTCATAGCCCAATCAAAAATCTTCTGCGCATCCTTGAGCTGCTTATGGGGGCATCGCCCTAGGTGAGAGGTGTTGACGCAGTACCCATTCCGCCAAGTGCCAGGAGCAACCACGGGCTCCTTGACCTCACAGAATTTTTCCCAAAGCTCAGGAATAGATGGGGCCGTCAGTTTGATCTTCACTGGCTCGGCGGGCGCAGTCTTATACTTTGCCAGAGTGGTATCAAAGTTGCCGGAGAGGATGTCTAGCTGAATTTGGCTGGCCCTCTGCTGAGCCACCATTCGGCCTGTGGGAGTATCGGGGAGCCCCACGGAAAGATAATGACGCTCACCGCCATAACGAAATCGCAGTTGCAAACGGTCATGAGAAGCAATGACCTTCACAGTTCCTTTAGAAGCCTTACCAGAAGGCGTTTTCGGTGTTTCGGGCGAATGCATAACAGTACACCTGCTCTTAAACCCAATTTACACCCAAAGTTGCCTAAAAACGCCCAAGTGAAGGATATGTTTACACCCAAAACCAGTGCACCTTAGGTTATCTTTAGGGGGCTAATTCACCCTGAGACCCTCATCAATCAAGCATTCTAGCGTTTAAGCCGATGGCGGGATTTGAACCCGCGACCGCTCGATTACGAATCTAGCGTAAAAGCTATAAACAGAAGCTATTTCAAAGCCATAAAATTTTCGTTACCCCAAACCTACCCCAATTTTATGGCTAATCTTTGAACAAAGTTACGTTGTTTCAGCCAATTAGCGAGATGAGCAATTCATCCTGGATCGGATGGAAGCCCTGGAGATGATGGTGAGTACTCGAGTAATTATCGGGTGCTCATAGCACCACCTATGGCCATAGGGAAATTTTGTCCTTTGAGCAGGTGTAGGAGCCCACGGGGTTGCGCTGCTTTTGATCCAGCGCATCACGAGTTCCATGGTTGCAAAGCGCTCCCGTCAAAAAATCCGTTTTGACTATTGGTTGGGGAATTTGTCTGACTTGACTGAACTGCCCTCTGAGAAGTCTGCTCATCTGGAGGTATCTGGTATTCGGCAGGGCAATTCCCCTGCGGAGACAGTTACTGAACGGCGGCAGGTTCGCTCCAGAGTTAAACTGAAAGGGGCAAAGGTTCGGGCCGTAGACAGATTCTTTACGTAACAGTATTTAGGTTGGTACACCAAGTCCCGCTCGGAAGCTGTAGTTTTCCCGTGGTAAAGCTCCACTTCTGGACTTGGATGAGATTTATAACCAACATCAAGAACTACCCTAAACTTCAGCCTGAGGCAGGAATGGAGGGGTCAATTTTTTGTTCTAAGCAGCGGTCATAGATTCGGCGATAGTAGGGCAACAACTCATTTACTGTGGCTTCCGAGTCTTCAAGGGTTGGTAATAATTGCCGATGTAGCTCACAAATGTTCTCAATGATTTGCGGCTCGTCAATGTTTATGAGGCGTCTATTTTCCATGACGACAGACCCGTCGACGATTACCAGGTCTACAGAGCCGCCAGTTTCAGCATAGGTAAGCTGCCGCAGCGGATGGTTGAGCGGCACAAAGGACATGCGATCGCACCGATAGCCCACCAGATCGGCGCGGTAGCCCACCGCTATTTTGCCCAAGTCGCTACCGTGGCCAAAGGCTTTGGCCCCGCCAACGGTACCGCAGTGGAAGGCTTCTGCGGCTGAGACCCATTGCTCTGGCGGGTCGTGGGGTGATTTGTTGAGCAGGGCAGCGGCCTGGACCACGGAAAGCATGTTGACGCTGTCGCGGGAGCCGCAGCCATCGCTGGCCAGGGCTACGTTAACGTTGGATGCGAGAAATGAGCGCAGGGGCATCGACCCACTGCCCAGTTTGAGGTTAGACAGGGGGTTGTAAACGGCGCTAGCCCCCGAACGGCTGAGCGTTTCAATATCCTGAGGGGTCAGCCAGACGCAGTGCTGAAGGGCCAGACGCTCAGACAACACCCCTAAATCGTCTAAATAGTCGACCATGGAGCGCTGGTAGAACAGCTGGCCAGTCACTGCCTGCAATCGGGTTTCGAGTAGGTGGAGAATCATCGGTAGGTCGTAGGTCTCGGCCAGGTCGGCTAGTTCCTTTAAAAAGGAAGCGGTACAGCGCTGGGGGGCCGAAGGGGCAACCACATACCCGACCCGATTCTGACGCGGATGGCGAGTTTGGGCAAGGTGATGAGCAATCTCTAGCAGGCGATCGCGGTTGGGAGCCCCCTGGCGATCGAGAGCCTGGCGCTGGGCGGCGGGCATTTCCTCATCGAAGAAGGGCACCGCCCGGTAGAAGGGCAAATCGTAGAGGCTGACGCTGACTAAGGCCCGCAGGCCAATGTCGTCGTAGGCGCGAAACACCGCCTCAATGCAATCCATCGAGAGCTGGGGGGCTTGGTTCACATCGTCGACCACAAAGGTGGTGCCCGTTCGCAGGGCTTCGATCGCGCCAATCAGCGTGCGCAGGTAGACCTGGTCGGGGGTGAGGGCAGGCGGCGGCACCGGGGGGCGGACAAAATGCATCCACAGTTCTAGAGGCAAATTGTCGAAGCGACCCTTATGGAAATGCTCGTGGGAGTGAAAATGGCCGTTGATTAAACCGGGGGCTACGAGCCGCTGGGTGGCGTCTACCACTGCACAGTCGGGGGGATGGGCCAGATCTGGCCCCAAGGCAGTAATCACACCCTGCTCGATCAAAATATCGGTGTGGGGTAGCGCCGGGGCGTGGGCAGAGGGCAATACCAGGGCGTTTTTAATAATTAGGTTACCCGGAGACTGGATTGCAGCCATAAAGTGATTAAACGTCTAAACAACGGGGCGATCGCGGCGGTAGGGTTTGGCATAGGCGGGGCGATCGCAGGGGAGAAACTGGCCCCGCCCCGCTGTAGCGGTGAACTGCCCCTGCTGGTAGACCACCTCACCCCGCGAGAGCACCACCTCGGGCCAGGCTTGCAGGGTCATGCCAGCGTAGGGGGTGTAGTCGACGTTGTGGTGCAGATGGTCGTTGGTGAGGATGATCGACTGATCGGTATTCCAAATCACCACATCGGCATCGCTGCCAATGGCGATCGTGCCTTTGCGCGGATACAGCCCGTAGAGTTTGGCTGGGTTGGTGGCTGTGAGGGCCACAAAGGTATTGATATCAATCCGATCCTGCAACACGCCCTCAGAAAACAGCAGCGGCAGGCGGGTCTCGATGCCCGGTATGCCGTTGGGCACATACTTAAACGCCGCCTGGGTGCCCTGAATCTGTTTCCCCAGCGGGTCGGCGTAGCGAAAGGGGGCATGGTCAGAAGAAAACACCTGAAACACTCCATTTGCCAGCCCATCCCAGACAACCTGCTGGTTAGCTTTATCCCGAGGGGGAGGGCTGCAAATACATTTGGCTCCCTCAAAACCGTGCTCGCCACCCAAATCCTCCTCGGTGAGAAACAGGTACTGAGGGCAGGTTTCCCCGTAAATTCTGAGGCCACGATTTTGAGCCCACTGAATTTGCTCGATCGCCTCGGCCCCAGACACATGCACAATCAAAATCGGCACATCCACTAGCTCCGCCAGGGCGATCGCCCGGTGGGTGGCCTCTCGCTCGACCAGCATGGGCCGAGATGCCGCATGGTAACGGGGGGCTAGGCGGCCTAGGCGCTCTAGCTTCTGAACCATCCAGCCAATGCAGTCTGCATTTTCGGCATGGATCATGACGAAGGCTTGCTCTTGCCGGGCCAGGGCGAGCATATCGAGCACCTGGCGATCGTTGAGCTTGAGGTCGTCATAGGTCATGTAGATTTTGAAGGAGGTGTATCCCATCTGAATCAGCTGGGGCAGCTCGGTCTCTAAGACCTCCGGGGTGGGGTCTGACACAATCAGGTGAAAGGCATAGTCAATCACCGGCTTGCCGTCGGCCCGCTGGTGGTAATCGGCGACGGCATCTTTAAGCGATCCGCCTTTCATCTGGCAAGCGAAGGGAATTACTGTGGTAGTGCCCCCACAGGCCGCCGAGACGGTGCCGGTATAGAAATCATCGGCCATCACCGAGTTATCGGACATCGGCTGATCGAGGTGACAATGGGCGTCGACGCCGCCGGGCAAGACCCACTGCCCCGCCGCATCGATCACCCGATCGCCCTCTAGATAATCGGCCAGGGCAACAATGCGGCCATCCTTGATGCCTAAGTCGCATTGCATGATGTCTGTTGCCGTGACAACGGTGCCGCCGCGAATCACTAAATCCAGAGTCGTCATGTTCAAAATCCCTTCAGGGCGAGCTGGGTCATCCCCGATTTCATACTTTGCCAGATCTGCTCTAATTTTTATTTCAAGAGCCTTTCGAAAGCTTCCAGTCTTAATTTACTCATAGACTGTATACAAAAATAATGATAAGAGCTGTATAGACAGCTACGAAGTTCTGCGGCGTGATTTCCCCCGGACAGCCCCTGGACAGCGTTGCTTAGTTATGTTTTTTCAACCCGATTGGAGTCGTGATGAAACTAATATTGGTCAACAGCAACTCCACCCAAGCGGTGAGCGATCGCATGGTGGCGATCGCCCACACCGTTGCCGCCCCCGACACCACCATTACTGGCATTACCGCTCCAGGCCACGCGGTAATTCGCTCCCATTTTGAATTTGCCGAAGCCGCCGTGCAGACGGTTGAGGCCCTCAAAGCCCACCATTCTGGCCATGACGCCGCCATCATCGGCTGCTTTGGCGATCCGGGGCTGAAGGCGGCCCGTCACGAGCTAGCTATCCCCGTGGTTGGCATCGCTGAGGCGGCGATGTTGAGCGCCCACTTGCTGGGGGGCTACTACAGCATTGTCACCTTTGGCGCGCACAACGCCATGAATATCACCAACCTAGCCCGCGACTACGGGCTGCATACCCGGCTGGCCTCCGTGCGTATTGCCGACATCAGCTATGGGGCCATTTTGGCCGATCCTAACCAGGCGATCGCTGCCTGCCGAGCCGCCTGCCAGCAGGCCCTAGAGCAGGACAACGCCGACGTGCTGATTTTGGGCGGTGGGCCAGTCACCGGGCTCTCTACCCAGCTCGCCGCCGACTTGGGCGTGCCTGTGCTCGACGGCGTTGCCTGCGCCACCAAACTGGCTGAATCTTTGGTGGCCTGCGGCTACGCCACCAGCCGCCAAGGGCTGTACCAACCCTGCTAAACCGGCGGCGCTAACTGGCAGGCATCGCCCAATTGGACCATCACCCAATTGGCTACGGCCAAGAGGTGCCCATCGGCACCCCGCGCCCCCACTAGCTGAATTGCTAGGGGCAGTTGATTCTTAGCTCGCCCAACCGGAATACTCAGCGCTGGGACACCTAGCAAAGTCCATGGACCGCAGAACTTAAAGGAGCCAGTATTGTGCAACCCCACCGGGGCTGGCCCGGTGGTGACCGGGGTGATCAGGGCATCAAACTCAGTCCAAAGCGGCGCTAAGGCAATGCTGTAGCCAACCACGGCTTGCCGCGCCGCCCCGTAGGCCAGGCTGCCGTAGGCACGACCCCGCTCAATCACCTGTCGCAGCTGAGGAGACAGGGCTTCGCCGTGGCGATCGCAATCTGAGCCATGGTTGATCGCAGCGCCACAGGCCATCAGCACATCGATGGTGGCCAAGTACTCATCCCAGGTTGAGGGCATAGAGACGTCGGCTACGGTTGCCCCGGCCTGGGCCAGCGTCTCTAGGCTGTCGACCAGGGCAGCTTGGGCCTCTGCTTCTACCTCATGCCAGGCGGAGGTACGCACGAACCCTATCCGAGGCGGTCGCCCTAGCTGAAGCGGCTCGTTAGGCATCACTCCGCCCAAACAGTCTGGATCACGGCCATCCACACCCATCAGCACCGAACAGAGCAAGGCAATATCCGCCAGGCTGCGGGCAAACACCCCCACATGATCGAGATCGCGACAGACGGGCATAACGCCAAACCGAGAGAGGGTGCCAAAGCTGGGCTTAAACCCCAGCACCCCGCAGTAGGCCGCTGGTCGTAGTACTGACCCTCCGGTTTGGGTACCAATGGCGACCGGCACCATGCGATCGGCTACCGCTGCCGCCGAGCCACTAGAGCTACCGCCAGGAGTATGGTTCGGGTGATGAGGGTTTTGGGTTTTGCCAGCTCGAGCCAGGGCGTACTCGGTAGAAACCGTTTTGCCCATGATGATGGCCCCAGCGGCCCGCAGGCGTTCGACCACAGCGGCATCGTAGTTTAGCTGCTGGCCAGCATGAATGGAGGTACCCCAGCCGGTAGGCATATCTGCCGTAGCGAAGATGTCTTTGATCGCCACCGGAATGCCGTGGAGAGCGCCTAGGGGAGCACCAGCAGTTTGGGTGCGATCGCAGGCGATCGCCTGGTCAATCACCTGGGTAGCATCCAAATACTGCCAAGCTGCAACCCCCTTCTCCCGTTGACCAATCCGCTCTAGAAAGGCTTGGGCCAACTCCAGCGATGAAAACTCCGCCGCAGACAATCGAGCGATCGCTTCAGTCGCCGTCAGATGATAGATAGTCATAGGGCTAAAACTACTTGTAGGTCAGTGACATGACCATGCAAATGGCAGGTCTGTACTGTACAGCAAACCAGCTCCGCTTAGAATGACATTTGCAAACGCGGGATGTACCCATGGACGCTGATGAGCCAAATGATTTTGGGATGCATTTTTTTAATCAATTCATGAATTGTGCTTATAACAGGTCTCAATCTAGGCTGATATATCCCGGCCTAGTTCTAGCTCTAACAGCAGAAACAGGGCAGCTTTATTGACGACTTTAGAACCTAAGTTTCAGGTGCCAGGAACATTTCGCTGAGAGACAACGGGAAGATTTATACTGCACTGTACTCCTCTAGGGCATTTTGCTTAAGAACTCTGCTGCATAGGGAGGCTGGAAATATTTTGCTAATCGTATAAGCCTATACATTCCCCTCAAGATGATGGATGTATACAAGATGCATGGGCTTTAATTTAACACCAGTCAATTCTTTTTTGAAGCCCTAGGTGCAGTAGTCCTTTTTTTGAGCAAGGTATTGGTTCGACGTCTTGAAAGATGCCGCTCAGTGTTCTACTGAGCGCATACATCTTCCAGGAAATTTTCAAAGTCTACTTCATGAATGATGTATACATATCTCATGAAGTAGGCCACTCGAAGCTGCTTATTTGTTTGAGGTGATTCCCGTGGTATCGTCCATTATTCGAGGCAAATACATCATCTGTAAGGTGTTGAGCCGAACAGAGGCCGACGTCATTTGTGATGGGGCAATCTTTCAGCAAGATGGCCAGATTATTGACATTGGCACCTACGAAGAAATCTCAGCTAAATACGAGGCTGACGAACTTTTAGGGTCTTCCCAAGATGTGGTAATGCCTGGTTTTGTCAATAGCCATCACCACGTTGGGCTCACCCCCTTTCAGCTCGGTTCCCCCGACCATCCCCTTGAGCTTTGGTTTGCCAGTCGCATGGCGGCTCGCACGGTCGATCCCTACCTCGATACCCTGTATTCCGCCTTTGAAATGCTGGAATCAGGGATTACGACGGTTCAGCATATCCACGGCTGGCGTAAGGGGCCAGCCGCTAGCTGGCCAGCTATTACCGAAAAAATTCTCAAGGCCTACGAAGACATTGGCATGCGGGTCTCATACTGTTTTGCGGTGCGTGACCAAAACCGACTGGTCTATGAAGCTGACGAAGCCTTTGTCGAAAAATTGCCGCCCAGCATTGCCCCTGAAATTGGCGCTTACCTCAAAGACCAAGCGGTGCCAGTCCAAGACTATATGGATTTCTTTGACCATCTTTGGCAGCAGTGGAACAAAGGTGCTGAGGGCCGGGTGCGGATTCAAATGGCACCAGCTAACCTGCACTGGTGCTCTGACGATGCCCTCATGTTGCAAAAGGAGTATTCCGAGAAGTTTGGTGTGGGCATGCACATGCACCTGCTAGAAACGGCCTACCAAAAAGAATACGCCCACCGTCGTTCAGGCAAATCGGCTGTGCGCCACCTCTACGATCTAGGCTTTTTAGGCCCTCATCTAACCCTAGGTCACGGCGTTTGGCTGACCGAAGAAGATATTGAGCTCGTCAAAGAAACTGGCACCATGATCTGTCATAACGCCAGCTCTAACCTGCGATTACAGAGTGGTATTGCCCCCTTAAACCACTTTGCAAAGCACGGCGTCAAGGTGGGTATTGGTCTCGACGAAGCCGGGATCAACGACGACCGCGACATGCTTCAGGAGATGCGTCTGGTGCTAAAGCTCCACCGCGTTCCCGGCATGGATGAGTTGGTGCCAACCTCACCCCAGGTGTTTCAAATGGCCACCGAGCACGGTGCAGAAACTACCGGGTTTGCCGATTCGGTTGGCACCCTAGAGGTGGGTAAATCAGCCGATTTAGTCATGATGAACTGGCACCACATCGCCTATCCCTACCTCGATCAAGATGTCCCGGTTTTGGATGCTGTCATTCACCGCAGCCGTATGTCTGGGGTCGATATGGTGATGGTCAATGGTGAAGTTGTGCTGTCACAGGGTAAGTTTACTCGCATTGATAAGGAGGCCATTTTAGCCGAGCTAGCCGACTCCCTCAATGTCCCTCTTACCCCTGAGGAAGAACGGCGGCGAGAACTATCTAAGGAGGTCTTTCCCTACGTCAAGGGCTTTTATGATGGCTGGCTAAATCACTCGGGGTGTAACCCGTTCTACTGCCAAAATGCCCACCATTAGAGCCACAAAACTCCCTGCTGGGTCAATCCAGCAGAGCTATCCGAGAGCTAATTCTATCCATTGATTCACGTTTCAAGAGTTTCTGAGTAATTGTACAAAACTGGAGAGAACAATGTTTAACGGTGGACTTAATTTAGACAACCTATTTGCCGGACGCACCAGCCGCCGCCGGGTTTTGCAACAGGCTACGCTATTTGGGGTGTCAGCTGCGATCGCTGCCTGCGGTCGCCCTAGCCAGCAAGCCAGCCAATCAACGGGGATTAGAGAGGTCAAATTTACCCATGGTTTAGGCCTTTGCAATATGCCCTTGTTCTATTCCATCGAAACCGATCTCTTTAAAGATCGAAACGTCAAGGGCAGCCTGTCGATGACCATTGGGGCCGGAGATTCAGCGGTGCAGTTGGCCGCTGGTCAGGTCGAGATGGCTGTCACCCCCTATACCAATGCTTTGGCCGCCTACACCAACTCTCCCAGCTTCCAAATTGTGGCTGGTAGTGGTGTAGAAGGACTCATGCTGATCTCTAGCCCAGAGGTAAAAACCATTGCAGATTTAAGGGGCAAGAAATTGGGTACTGCCCAGGCCGATACCCTAGAGATTATGGCCTTTGACTATCTCAAAGCTAACAATCTCACCTATAACGATGTCGAAGTTGTTTACTTTGGTGACTCGTTTGAAACGACAGCTGCCATGGTTAATGGAGATATTGCAGCCTGTACATTAATTGAGCCCTATTCAACCTCTGTACTCAACCAGATTAATGGCAACCGATTAGGAGATGGTATCGATCTGTACGGTCAGGCTTACCCAGACTGTGTACTAGCAGCTAGAAAAGACTTCATTGAGCAAGAGCCTGAAGTTGTGAAGAACGTGATTAAAACGTTCTTTGAGGCGCAATACCTGATCGAGAATGACTTTACAAAAGCCGCCGAAGTCACCATGGGCAAATACTACAAAACCGAAATGGACAACCTGCTCACCGCCGCCCAAGCTCAACCTCCCGGTGTCGATATTCGCGACAAGCGCGATTTTATGTTTGAGCGCTCAGACAGCATGCTGGCCCTCAATTATATTTCCCAAGCTCCGGATGATGATTTCGTTAACTTCTCTTTGCTGGATGAGGTTATTCAAGAAAACCCAGAGCTTTGGGATCGCGTAAATGTAAAGTCACAGTCTGTATAAACAACCCATCGCAGATCGCCACCGAGTACGTTCAGCACAGATGTGGACTAGCTGTCCTCAACCTTGAGAAATAGAGCCATGAAAACACAGCTTCCTCTAGCTACAGTTGACGAGCCAACTATACAGGCCCAAGTCAGAAGTCGAAGAAAGAAAACAAGGGTAAAAACCCTGAAGCACTATGGCGAAAAAATTGGCTGGCTAGTGGCTTCGTTAACAACATTTGTACTGTTTTGGGAATCCCTAGCCTTTTTGGGGCTAATTGACACCGCTATCCTACCGCCGCCCCACCAGTTTTTAGGGGAGGTTACCAATCAAGAGCAGTTCTTTGATCGCCAGTTGGGTGCTACCCGCGTCGGTGGTAACTTCGTAGCTCTAACCGCAATCAGTGCTACCCTCAAGCGAGTTTTCGCTGGCATCTTTTTTGGTTTTATCGCAGCTTTCTCCTGCGGCTTATTCGCCTCTTACTTCAGGTTATTCGGCAAACTGACTCTGCCCACATTCACGCTTCTAGCCCCAATCTCCGCCACTGCCTGGATTCCTTTGGCTATTTTGCTATTTGGAGTCGGAGATGCCCCAGCCATTTTCATTGTATTTATTGGCATCTTCTTCTCTTTAACCTTAGCTACAGTAGACTGCATCAAAAATGTCGATCAACTGTACATTAACACTGGCCTGGTTTTAGGAGCTAGTCGATGGCAAATTATGCGCTTTATCGTTGTGCCAGCGATCATCCCAAGCTTGTTTGTAGTGCTAAGGATAAACTTTTTTGCGGCTTGGGCCTCGGTACTGGCTGCCGAAATGGTGGGTGTTAACACCGGGCTAGGGGCTATGGTAATGGTAGCTCGACAAATGTTTAATGTCAGACTGATGTTTTTAGGTATGACGCTAATTGGTCTAGTGGGCTATACCATTGACGTGTGCTTTGCCCAGGTGCAAAATCGGGTGCTTTGGTGGAAGGCGGCCACCAAAATCTAATTTCTATCAAGATTAGAACGTGTTGCAATAAGAGGGTATCCCTGTGGGCGAAATTTTAGTTAGAGATGTCAGCAAAATCTGGGGCATTGACACACCTGAGGAGGTTTTAACCCTAGATCGCGTTAGTCTTACCGTGCGGCCCGGAGAGTTTTTGGTCATTATTGGGCCAAGTGGCTGTGGCAAAAGTACGCTGCTCAACATGATGGCAGGCCTAGATACGCCTACTTCAGGCCTGGTTCTGCACAATGGCCAGTCTGTCGTTGGGCCTAGCCCAGATCGATCGCTGATTTTTCAACAGCCATCCCTACTGCCCTGGCAATCTTTAATTGACAATGTTGCCTTTGGGCTGACCCTGAAGGGCATGGGTCGGCGGGAGCGATATCAAAGAGCCCAGGAATTTTTGAGCCAGGTGGGGCTTCAAGGCTTTGCCCGCAAATATCCGCACCAGCTCTCTGGGGGTATGCAACAGCGGGCCAGCATTGCCAGAGCCCTTTGCTTGGGAACCGATATCTTGCTCATGGACGAACCGTTTGCGGCCCTAGATGTACAAACGCGATTTAAAATGCAGGAATTTTTGCTGGATATTTGGAAAGGCTCCGGCAAAACCGTTGTGTTTGTTACCCACCATATTGATGAGGCAATCTTCTTAGCTGACCGGGTAGTTATTTTGACCTCCCGGCCAGGTCGAATACTGGATACCGTTGACATTGATATGTCGCGCCCTCGAGATGTGGCCAGTGCTAGTTTTGAGCACCATCGCTCTCTGTTTATTGATCATTTGCGATCGGAGGTGACTAAAGCCTTTGAGCAGCAGGAGTTAGTGGAGATGTTCGACACCAGCATTAAGTAATGGTTTGAGTTTTTAGTTCATCTATAGACAGACAATGCTCAAAACGATTAGCCTTTGGCAAGATTTAGCCAGCTTAGTAAAGGGCACTAAAGGAACACCTGAAGACAGCAGTGCTGAAGATGCCGATTTTTGGCGCTATGTCGAACCGGCGGGTAAGGAGCCCGATCCGCTAAAGCGCAATGTTTTGCAGTGGCGCAGGTTAATTCTCTCTACCAAAGATGCTGTGTCTGTTTTTGCTGGTCAGCCAGTGCAGGTGATTGGCTATGTTGATCGGAGTAATCTGACTGAGCCCCGTCTGTTTAATTTAGTCAGGCCGGTGATTCGCTGTTGCTTGGATGACACTGTGCCCTTAGGCATCCCTGTTTTCTCACAGGATACCGAGCAACTAACGCTGGGTACGTGGTTGATGGTTACTGGTCTATTGATGCCACTGAAAATTAATCAGCGTGAGTCGCTGGTGGTTAAGCCTGACAGTATCAAATTAATTTGTAAACCAGAGAGGGCTTATATCAATGGTGTATTTTAGATCTCTAGCTTTTGATGGCTAGACAACCCCAAGTCCTGTTTGTTTATCCTCAATTTGGGTGCATCTCAGCTGTGTAACCTACCCTGCGGGAAGCGAGCTACACCCTACATTCCTTTCCCGAGGGGAGAGGAATTTTGAAATCCCCCAATCCTTCTCCTTTAGGAAGAAGGGTTGGGGGATGAGGGAGCCGACTTTGTAAAAGTGGGATTCACCCCTCAACTTTCAGGAGCAAATGCTGTTTTCTCTTATAAAATTCTGATTGAAATTGGGGATTGTCGAATTCAGCCTAGATACCAGCCATGACTTCACTAGTATTATTCGGTTTGGCAGCTATTCTAGGTACAGGAAGTAGCTTTTCTTCTGCCATCAATGGTCTGATTGGTCGTGAAATTGGTTTGGTCAAGGCGACTTTCCTATTCCTCAGTTTGGGAACGTTGTTTTCGGCTATTTTGGTCTATTTATTTGAGGATAATTTAGCTCTATCTGAACTAACTAGTATTTTTTTAAATCAACCATATTTACTAACACCAGGCTTTATCAATAGTATTTTCATCATTATCATCATCCGAGCCACGGCAATTGTTGGTACTACTTTGACCACAGCCTGTCTATTTAGTGGTCAGATGTTGATTAGTCTTTGGCTAGACCATGTAGGTTTTGCGGGGTTGAGGATGATTCCGATCACACCTGCACGAATAGCTGCGGTAGTTGTCTTGTTGATAGGGGTGACGTTGCTGAGCTTGTCTCATCAAGCTACTGCTGCTTCGGTAGTATCGATGCAAGTTCCTAGGCCGACTAAAAACCTTTTTAGAGCACAACCCAAAGCTTGTGCTGTTGTAGCAGTTTTAGGGGTTGGTGGCCTGCTAAGCGGCGCAAACTCTCTCAATGCGGCGCTGGGGCAAGAGGCTGGGGTATTCACCGCAACCTTACTTTTTCTGGGGCCGGGAGTATTTTTGCTGCCCCTATTCTCTATGGTGGCTAGCCCTCGAAGAGAAAACTGGGCTTTGAAGACTTGGCGACCAATTTATTTTATGCCTGGCATGATAAACGTTGTTTCAATTGCGGGGTCTGTATTTTTGATTCCGATCATTGGAGTGCAGGTGATGGTGAGCACCATGTTTACTGCAAAAGTCTTTACAGGCTTGTTTATCGATGGATTTGGCTGGTTTGGCTTGCCCCAATCTCCGATTACAAGACTGCGGTTTATTGCGGCATTGATGTTGAGTTTGGGAGTTTTTCTGTCATCGTTTTATGCTTAGTTTTATGTTTGGATTTTGGTTGAATGTAGATTTAGTTTGGCTCCCTATATTGTGTCTAAAAAATTCCCTAGCCGTGCCAAGGCAAATCATGATGACGGCCTCTACCAGGGTTATGGCTTTAAAGGAGTATGGCTCAAGCTGAATCAGATTCAAAGTACAAGGGCGTTTCAATACCCAGAGTTTCGCGGTGTCTGGACTACAGCGGTTTTGGCCGGATTGGCCAATTCCATCGAGCGCCTCAGCGTAGGCTGGTTTATTTTAGAGCAGACTAACTCTGTGCTGTTGACGGCGTTGTCGTTTGCTTTGCGCAATCTACCCAATTTGGTGTTTGGGCCATTGGGAGGTGCGGCTGCCGACAGCTTTAAGCGATCGCGTCTGCTCAGAATCACCCTGGGCAGCAAAGGCCTAATTTTAGCCTCAATGGCGCTGTTGCTAATGACTGGGCAATCGCCCGTAGGGCTGATGTTGTTCTTAGTCTTGCTTCTGGGTATTGGCTTTACCTTTGAAGTGCCCACCACTCAGGCCTTAATCACAGACAGCGTCCCCCCAGAGCTGACGGCCAACAGCATTGCGTTATATTCGGTTGGCACTCGGGCTATTAGTTTGGTGGGGGCAATTGTCAGTGGTGTTTTGCTGGAGCTGATCGGGGCACATGGGGCATTTTTAGTCGCCGCCGCTGCCCTAGGCTTCGGCAGCTTGGTCTTAAAAGATATTCAGCCCCAGACTGTTGCGATCGCGCTGCCCTGGCGGGCGGTGTTTAGAACCGCTGTGGAGGGGCTGATCGCCATGAGCCGTCTGCCTATCGTCCGCATTCTGTTAAGCTTGACGATTTTACTGGAAATTTTTGCCTACTCCTACCAATCGCTCCTGCCGTCTGTTGCTCGCGATGTGTTGAATGTCGGGGCAACGGGGCTAGGTACCCTGAGCTTTGGGGCTGGGATTGGGTCTTTGATCGGTTCGATTACCCTGTCGTGCTTGGGAGACATTCGCTGTAAGGGGATGGCGCTGCTGCTCGTCACCAGCACCTATGGGCTGTTCCTGGTCGCCTTTTCCCTATCCACCTGGTTTTCACTATCAGGGCTTTTAATTATCGGCGTGGGCGCAATGGCCTCGCTGTTTGATGCTCTGCAATGGATTACCCTGCAGCATTACGTTCCCAATGATATGAAGGGCCGCGTGATTGGGGGCTGGCTGTTTGCCACTGGGTTTGGCTGGCTAGGCCATGTGGTGTTGGGTGCTTTGGCAGAGCTATGGGGAGTGCAAACGGCTCTGGGGCTAAGCGGGGTTATCGTGGTGGTTCTAGGGGGTGGATTGATGGCGTTTTCGGCCCGATTGCGCCAGGCCTAACCGGGATTATTTATGATCCTAAAATTCAGATTTGATATTACAACCCTGCCATCGCTGGCCTAGGCCAGCGATGGCGAAAGCCCAGCTGTTCTTGTAAGAAATACGCAAACTGGAGCATCTGAGCTTCGGCCTGGGGCGGGCCCACTATTTGTATCCCAACAGGTAAACCAGACTGCGTCCAGCCACAGGGGATAGATACCACCGGCAACCCGGTCAGTGACAGGGTGTAGGTAATGGCTAGGTAATCAACTACGTTGCCCAGGGCGGTGCCGTTGATATCGAGTACTGCCGTTTGGGTACTGGGAAAGGGTAAAACGCTGGCGCTGGGCGTTAGCAAAATATCGTGTTGCTCAAAAAAATCTAGGAAATTGTTGAAGATTTTGCCCCGCTGGGCCTCAGCCTTTAAGTAATCGGCTGCCGTCACACCCTGACCCTGCTCAATTTCCCAGCGGAGGGTTTCGTTGAGCTGGTCACCATGGTTCTCTAACAACGACTGGTATTGATGAAAAACGATCGCCCCACGCAGGGTTTCAAAGGCAAATTTTGCCCCGCTACAATCGATCGTAGCGGGGCTAGTATGGGGGCAAACCTGGGCGATCGCTGCGATCACCTGCTCAAACACCTCCGCCACTTCGGTCGCAATCGGTGTCACTCCCAAATCTAAGCTGTAGCCAATACGGGTTTGAGGTCCGCCATCGCTTGAAAAGGTCGGTCGTGGCCAGGTCTGGGTGGCGATCGCCGTTGGATCGCGATAGTCGACTCCAGCCATGGCCGTGAGCATCAGGGCCGCATCTTCTACCGTGCGGGCCATCACTCCGTCAGTGACCAGCGATTCCCACGGCAGCGGTTTGGGCCAGCGGGGAATGCGCCCCTGGGAGGGTCGCAGCCCAACCAGACCGCAAAAGCTGGCCGGGGTGCGCACCGAGCCGCCCATATCGGTACCCTGGGCCAGGTAAGCCATGCCGCTGGCTACCGCCACCGCCGCTCCACCGCTGGAGTCACCACAGGTTTTAGCCTGATCGTGGGGGTTTACTGTGGTGCCCAGGATGGAATTGTGGGTGCCGGTACCCATCCCAAATTCAGGGGTGCTAGTTTTGCCGAGAATAATCGCCCCCGCCGCCCGCAGCCGGGCCACGCACAGATCGTCCTGAGTTGGGACATGATCGCGGTAGAGCAGAGACCCATAGGTGGTGCGCAACCCAGCGGTGGCCGTGAGGTCTTTGATGGCAATGGGCACGCCGTGCAGACAGCCTAGGGGCAGGCCCGCTTGCACCGCCCGGTCAGCCGCCCGGGCAGCCACTCTGGCCTGCTCTGGGGCTAGGGTAATAAAGGCCTTAAAGGTAGGGTCAAACCGGGAAATTTGCTCAAAACAGGCTTCTACAGCCTCTAGAGAACTGAGCCGCCGGGTGCGAATGGCCTGGGCTAACTCGGTGGCCGAGAGCTTGTGCATCTCCACTAGGGCAGATCGGCAAATAGGCTACCCCAGCCTTTTACCAAGGTGGTGTCTACGCCTGCAAGGCGCAGCGATTTCCAAACAGCAACGGTGACGGTATCAAAAATAGGAATGCCAATATCTTTTTCAAGCTCTGCCACTAACGGCGCAGCGCAGAGGTTGGTGCAAAACGTCGTGATCGCCTGAGGTTGAGCATGAGCCACCTGGTAGACCATGGCCGAAATTTTTTCGGCATCAACCTCAGCAAAGGAAAAGTTGACCTGCAAATTTAGGTGCTGCTCTGCAATGCACTGAAAGCCCTGCTGAGCAAAGTTGGTCGTAACTTTGGCTTGGACATCGTCGGTGTAGGGCGTAACGAGGCCAAACTGAGTGATATTGCGAGCCAAAAAAATCTCTTGGAGAGCCAGTACTGATGTTGTCGCTGGAATGCCGGTGGCAACAGTAATTTGGCGACAAAGCTCACGATCTTGCTCAATCCCTAGCCACCCGGCAGAAGTGCCATTCCAGGCAATGACATCGACCTTGGCATCAGCCAGTAGCTGAGCGGCCTCCAATAAAGCCGTGTTTTCAAACTGTTCTAAGGCTGACAAATTAAGGGAAATTTCTGTAACTCGAAACCGGCTAAAGTGAGCCGACACCCCCGGCAAACCAACCAGCATAGCCTGGGTAATGGGCTCTAGAACCGTGTTGGAAGAGGGAGTCAGCATACCCAGTCGAATGTGTTGGCCCATAGGTCGCAAGGTTATAGATTGTAATTTTTAGTAGGGGCAAACCCCGAATCGGACAGAAATTGATTTACTACGATCGCAGTTTTATTGCCTGGTATGAAAAACTGCGTATAATGTATACACTATTAATGACAAGAACTGTATCCCAGGCTACGCTTGCTCGCTTTGGATGATGACTTTAAGGTCCTCATGCCTGCCCCGGCTTGCTGATGTCAGTGGCTAAAGCCGTTCAGCTCACTAAGGAGAATATCCTTTGATTCTGTCTCAAAAAGCACCTAGCCGCAGTAGCTCACTCTACGAGCAAACTTACTTAGCCCTACGCTCCGCCATTTTGTCAGGAGACATCGCTGCCGATGAGCGACTGATTGAAACCCAGCTAGCTGACCAACTAGAGGTCAGCCGCACTCCCGTACGAGAAGCCATCCGTCGTTTGCAGCAAGAAAGCCTGATTCAAGTGGACTCTGACGGGGGGTTATATATTGTCAAACTCTCTTTAAAGGATGCGATCAAACTCTACGACTGCCGCATCGCCCTAGAGCGGCTGGCGGTTTTAGAAGCCTGTGAGCACGCTACCCCTCACCACCTGCAAAAAATTGAGCAAAACTTGGTTTTAGCTGAAGCCGCTGCTAAAGCGAGCCCATCAGCCCAGGGCAACCCAACCGTAGACAGCATTCGCCTGCTCGAACTGAGCTGCGAATTTCACCAGCTAATTGCCAAAAGCTCAGGAAATTCGTGGATTGTTTCGCTGCTAGATCAGATTTCTCAAAAAATTACGCTGATTCGCGTTCAGACCCTAAAAGGATTAGATCAGCTAATCGATATTGACACTGAGCATCGCCAGATTTATGAAGCGATCGCCCGGCGGGATAGCGCCGCCGCAGAGCAGCAAATGGTCAACCACTTAAGGTCCAGCCAGGCCAGAATTGTCGAAGTGTTTAAACAGGCTGAATTGGCGACACAAGCCTCCTTTAATAGCAGAACTAAGTGTCCTCGCTGTGGCTCCTTTGAAATTAGCCGCAATGGACGACGGGCAGGACGACAAAATTACCTCTGCAAGGCCTGTGGGCGGCAGTTTTTAGAGTATGGAATTTTTCCCAATGGATAGACCCAATGGACAGCTGGACTGATAGTTTAAGCCACTATCCCTATGGGTCAACGCGGCGGGTGGTACTGGGGTCTAGGCAAGCCGTCGCCACCAGCCAACCCCTAGCGGCCCAAGCGGGGATGGAAATGTTTTTAGCCGGGGGCAATGCGGTGGATGCGGCCCTGGCGATGGCGATCGCCCTCACGGTGCTCGAACCCACCTCCAATGGCATTGGGTCTGATGCCTTTGCCCTGGTGTGGGATGGTCAACTGCACGGTTTAAACGGAGCTGGCAAGAGTCCTCAAATCCTCACCCTAGACCAGGTAATTGCCCTCGGGCAGATGCCCCAGATCGGGTGGCTACCGGTGACTACGCCTGGGGCCGTCTCAACCTGGCGATCGCTCTGGGAACGCTGGGGTCAACTCCCCTTTGAGCAGCTGTTTGGCCCGGCTATTTACTACGCCGAGGCAGGGTTTCCGGTCGCTCCAGAAACCGCTCGGGCCTGGCAAAGCGCCGCCCCGCTATTCTTGGCCCAAACCGCCCCCGTCTTTGAGCCCTTGCAGCAGGTCTTCTTTAAAGGGGGTAGGGCTCCTCGGGCGGGGGAGATTTGGGCGAGCCCGTCCCATGGGGCTACCCTGCGGGAGATTGCCGCCACGGGCGGCGAGAGCTTTTATACCGGTGGGTTAGCTGAGCGCATGGCCACCTTTGCCGCTGAGACCGGCGGATTGCTCACCCAGGCCGATCTATCAACCCACCGGGCAGAATGGGTGCCCCCTATCCACACCACCTATCGGGATCTCACGGTCTGGGAAATGCCCCCCAGCGGGCAGGGGGTAGCTGCCTTAATGGGGCTAAATCTGCTCGAAGGTTTCGACTTGGCTCGCTATCCCCGCGATTCGGTGGAGAGCTACCACCAGCAAATTGAGGCGATGAAGCTGGCCTTTGCCGATGTGCAGGCCCATGTGGCGGATCCAGCCTGGATGACCATAACTCAGGCGCAGCTGTTAGACAAAGCCTACGCCGCCCAACGGCGGCAGCTGATCGGCGATCGCGCCCGCCTAGCTCGAACGGGTCTCACCCAGGGCGGCACTGTGTACATGGCCGCCGCTGATCAAGATTTAATGGTGTCGTTCATTCAGTCAAATTTTGAAGGGTTTGGCAGCGGCATTTTGGTACCGGGCACGGGCATCGCTCTGCAAAATCGAGGTCGGGGCTTTAGCTTGCAGCCGGGGCATCCCAACCAGGTTGGTCCCGGCAAGCGACCGTTTCACACGATCATTCCAGCCTTTTTGTCTCGCGGCGAAGAGCCCCTCGGGCCGATGGGGCTAATTGGCGGTCACATGCAACCCCAGGGCCACCTGCAAGTCGTAGTGAATCTCGAAGACTACGGTATGAACCCTCAAGCGGCCCTGGATGCTCCCCGTTGGCAGTTCTTAACCGGTCAAAAAATAGCCTTAGAACGGTCTTTGCCCCACGCTTTGGGGCTAGGACTGAGCGATCGCGGTCACAGCGTGCAGATTGGCCTGGAGAGCCGTCAGTTTGGCAAAGGGCAGCTGATTTTGCGCCATCAGGGCGTATTGATCGCCGCCTCTGATCCCAGAGCCGATGGCCTGGCGATCGCCCGCTGACCCTCGCTACTCACTCAGAAAGATAATAGCAAGGGTCAGGTCAGGCTTTACCCTTTTTCAATGCGGGTAAAGCGCTCAATGGGCAGCGGCTGAGCCATCGCCTTTTGGTAAATCGCTTCAATGGCAGGCAGCAGCCGTTCGGCCTGGCGATAGATTTCGGCTCGTTCCGCCTCATACTCCCTTAATAGGTCTTGTATTTCTGCCAGCAGGGCCGATTCATCGACGGTTAGCACCGTGCCATCGGCCACGACCAGCTTGCCATTAATAAAGACTTTGCCAATGGACTGACCATGCTCAGCATAGACCAGGTGAATTGGCAGATCCCCTCGGGGAATAAAGCTGGTGCTGTTGAGATCGTAAAGCACCAAGTAGGCTTTCATGCCCGGCGCGATCGCACCCACTTGGTCTTGCAGCAAGGCCGAGCGAGCACCGCCATAGGTAGCCCACTTCAGCACATCCTTAGCGCGAGGATAGCGAGAATAATCGGGATGGGTAACTGAATGCACCTGTCCGGCCATCTTTAGCACGTCAAACATATTAAATGAGTCGTTAGAGCTCATGCCGTCAGAGCCCAGGGCAATGTTGACCCCAGCATCCATTAGCTGACGGATGGGGGCAATGCCGCTGCACAGTCGGTGGTTGCTGACCACGTTATGAATCACCGTCGCTCCGGCCTCGGCAATGAGTTCGACATCGCGATCGGTCAGCCAGATTCCGTGGGCAATGGCGGTGCGATGGGTCAAAAAGCACTGCCGGCCTTGGCTACCGGGTCTCACATTGACACGGTACCTGCCGGGGGGCCGCTACGACGGGGCCCTCGGGGTGCTGGCAGGCATTGAAGTGGTCGCCACCCTGCACCAAGCGGGGCAGCGGCTCAACCACCCTATCGAGGTGATTGTCTTTACCGACGAAGAAGGGGAAATGATCGGCAGTAAAGCCATGGCGGGCACCCTGCATCTCGATAACCCCGAGCCCTTTCGGCGGCTGGACGGCACCGCTATTCAAACCTGCCTTCAGCGGATTGGCGGCGACTGGGATGCCCTCCCCACCGCCCAACGCACCGCCCAAGATTTGGCCGCTTACCTAGAACTCCATGTCGAACAGGGTGGCGTGCTGGAATCGGTACAGTGCCAAATCGGGGTCGTGCAGGGCATTGTCAGCCTGCACCGCTACCAGGTGGTGATCACCGGGCGGCCCAACCATGCGGGCACGACCCCCATGCCCCTGCGCCAGGATGTCCTCTACGCGGCATCGCTCCTGGTGGCCGCCGTCCACGATGTGGCGACCAATCCGCCGGGCGATCAGGTCGCCACAGTCGGTTATCTCACGGTACAACCCAACGCGGCTAACATCGTGCTGGGCCGGGTAGACCTCACCATTGACCTGCACGATCTATCCCTGGAGGTAATCAACAGAATGGTGAATCATCTCCAGCAGCGCATTCAGGCGATCACATCGGCGACCCACACGAAGATTCAGATGCAGCCCCAGTACGCCGTGGACCCTACGCTGGCCAGTGCCACGCTTCAAACGACCATTGCCGCCGTTTGCGACAGCCTTCAACTCAGCCATTACTCCATGTCCAGTCGGGCCATCCACGATGCCCAAGAAATTGGCCGTATTACTCCCATGGGGATGATTTTTGTGCCCAGCCAGGCTGGGGTTAGCCACGCCGAAGATGAATATACCTCGCCTGAGCAATGCAGCCAGGGAGCCAATGTGTTGCTCAACACGCTGCTGTAATTGGATGGCATCCTTTCGGTCTAAGCGAGAATCCATATTGAGACCAACAAGGGCTTCCGATTGGTTGAATCGTAAACTTTTGAGCCCAAAGACCAGAGATAAAACATATATCTACCCGGGCTTGGCCCTGACTCTCTATCAAGTGATATGAATCATAATGGGTCCAATCTTTTGAAAAGTAGGGTTTACATTCGCAATTTCTGGACGATGAGGCAGACTCAATACCAACACCCAAGAAAAGCTTAGTGTTAACGGCGAGATTTCTGCTGGTTGCTGAGCAGACTTTTTTGATAGGTTTCGATCGCCTGCAAGTGTGCTGTTGGGTTGCCTCGATTGTGCAGCCAGTCTTGAATCAGCTCTAGGTTGTAACGCACGCAGCGGCTGTTGATTCGCACCCAGTGGATGCCCTCAATCCAGTCGCCCTGAAGGCGGTATTTCTTCAGCGTTGAGCCGCTGAGGTCGAGCCGTTCTGAAGCCGTTCGCTTATTGACAAAAAGAAGCATGGCACCCAACTCCTGGGTTAACGACAGGGCCAAAGCCCGAAACAGAGTTGGTAGAGCGTTGTGGTGCAGCCCTGACTAATAGGGCAGGTTGCACTGTCCTGATGCTGTCATTCTAGGGGAGCCAGGAAAAGCCAGACTGATATACAGCTGATTAATTTACAGTACTTATTGATTATTCAGCATGAATAATCATCCTATGGGAATTCTTCCCTAGCCCTCAACAGGAGCGCTAGGGAGGGAATGGAGATGCAGAATCACCACCCAGCCGCTATCCCTGGATGAGATTTCCTTTATTCATTGAGGATGTTTCCGAGGTCGCCAAGCTCGTCGCCATCCATCGCTACCCCTTGCTCGATATCCATTGGTGCGGGGGCAGGGGTAGAAGGTGCGATCACCCCGCCCCCTCTGACGACAATCACCAACTCCTCCAGGATGGCTTCCAGGCGAGTGGTATTGCTCAGTGGGGCCGGAACACCACCATCGGATAGGACGGGATTAGCGATGTGATAGCGATCGCACAGATCAGCAATCTGCTTTACCAACCGCTCCACACAGTGCCGCGCCATGTCCTGAATTTCCGAGACCGATAGTTCGCCGTGGAACTCCTCAGCCAGGGGACGGTAAAACGCCATCATGGCATCCATCCCTTGCTGTCGGCCCTGACGCCCGGTGAAGTGCGGATTGTTCAGCAGATAATTCAGCACCACTGCTGTCGCTGCCGGGAACTGGGCGTTGTAGATGAACTTGACCCGATCCGGATGCGGGTGACTATTTTGACTCATGCCCTCACCCCCAATCGATTGACATCGCCAAGCAGCGCCTGGAACAGGCCAAAGCCGTCCGTCATCCGCATTGGCAATGAGGGCAGTTCCACTGCTTCCGGCAGCTGGGCGTTGACCAGTTGGGATAACGCCTCCTGGTGCTCCCAGGCAAAGGATAGACGAGGGACAAACCCCCGCTCCTCAAAGAACTGCCGCAACGGTTCTCGCATCAGATAAGCCGCTCCACCCGCCAGCACCACATCGCCCTTACCGGTGGCTAGACTTGGCAACAAGTGATCGGTGAAGTGGGATTCCAAACTGGCCAGATATGCCGCTTCCACCTGGGCGATCGCTGCCGAGAAATCAACTGTCGTTCCCTTTGCCACCGAATACTGCTGAGCTTGACGAGTTTCCAAAGCCCTTAGCAGCACGTCGTATTCCGTTACTGACACCCCTGCCGCATTCGCCGCTTTTTCAAACGACTCCCAGAAGCCCGGAAACTTTGAGGTCGATTTGGCCGAGTTCAACGTCCCCGTTTCAAAAGCCAGTTGGGTGCCGTTGCGGTGCCCCAGCATTTCAATCCAGGTGGTGCGCTGGGCGATGGACACCCCAGTCTGCTGAAGCTGAGCTTTGCGCTGGACGTAAATACCGTAGCCCTCAGGCCGGAAGCTGAGGGTCAGATTGACCCGATACTCTGCTGCGTCTTGAAACCGAAAACCTTCCCCCAGAGCCATCAATCGAGATGAGATCTGCTGACGGGTTACCAATTCATTGATGGGTAGCAGCACCCAGACTACGGCATCAAAGCGACTGGGCAGCCCCTCGGTTTTAGCGATCGCCCCCAGCGCCCCTATGATCCGATCGGGAGCCTTCAGGCTTTTGTCCTCCTTAAAGCTGTTGTAGTCGAGAAACCGCTGAGCGGCCTTACCCACAAACGTCAATACGTCACCATTGCGGTACCACGCACAATCTTGCGGACGACCTCCAGGGTTGCTCGACTCCATCCCAGCGGCCTCGCGTTGGGCTACTTCCGCCTCCATCCACAGGGCGTGAGTTTGGCCCTGGCGCAGCTTGTAGAAGAACTTGCCGCCTGACTTACCTAAGTCGCAGGCCAATAAAAGCGTCGGAGCATGAGAATTCATAGGAAAACCTCTTAATCACTGACCTAATTATCAGCATTAACTCAGCTAAATCCGTGCAACTTCGTGAAACTTTGTGAAATACGTTGTGAGTGTGCTAGAGAAACGTGACCTTTCGGGATTGATGCTACAAATGCTGATTGAATGGAATATAATTTGGTGTATCAGGATGCTGCGCCCCTATCGGGGGCTTCGCGGAGGGGCCACACAGTACGCCAAGGTTTTGGCAAAACCCGGGCAACGGCTCTCCCCACAGGGTTTCTACCGTTTTTGAAGACGCTGCCGCTTTCGCCCCAGGGTGGCGTCGTATTTTTAACTTCGTTTCTCCATGCTTTCCACAAGCAACCTCTCTGCCGCTCAAGCAGAGACCTACTACACCCACGAGGACTACTACTCGGCGGAAGAAGCGGCTCACCCGACAAAGTGGGTGGGGAAAGGGGCTGCGTCGTTGGGGTTGGCTGGAATCGTCAATCAGCAAGAGTTCAGCCAGATGCTCTCGGGGCAGGCTCCCGATGGGCGATCGCTGGCAGGGAAAGTAATTGATCCAGAAAAGCGGCGGGCGGCAACCGATTTCACCTTTAGTGCGCCGAAAAGTGTCAGCATTGCGGCGCTGGTGCAGCAAGACGAGCGAGTGCTGGAGGCTCATCATCAGGCGGTGGCCAAGGCACTATCGGTGTTGGAAGAGCGCTATGCCCAGACGCGAGTCTCCACAGAAGCCGGGCGGACAAAGCTGACGATGGGGAATATTGCGGCGGCGGTGTTTACCCATTCCACCAGTCGGGAGGCGGAGCCGCAGTTGCACAGCCATTGTGTGGTCATGAATGCGACGCAGTTGGCCGATGGACGGTGGTTTAGCTTGAGTAATGAGGCGGCGATCGCTAACCAAAAGTTCCTGGGCCAGATTTACCAAAATGAACTGGCCGTAGCCCTGAGGCAGCACGGCTACCAGATTGAACCCAAAGCCCACGGGCAGTTCGAATTGGCAGGGTACTCGCCGGAGTTGCTGAAGGCATTCTCGACAAGGCGACAGCAGATCCTAAAGCTGATCGAGGAATGGGAGGCGACAGGGTCTGAGAACAACCGGGCGATGCGAGAGACGGCGACGCTGGTATCTCGAAAGCGGAAGCCCAAGGAGGTGGACGAGGGGCTGTTGCAGCGGGGGTGGAATGCCCTGATTCAGTTGAAGGGGCTGGAACTGCCGGAGTTGCCTGAGGGATACCCATTTCTCTCACAAGCCGCACCATCAGCCCAAAAGGTAATTGACGCCGCGATCCAACATTGCGGGGAGCGGGAGTCGGTTTTTCGGCGGACGACGCTGGAGCGGTTTGTGTTTGAGCATGAACTGGGAGTGCAGGGGTTTGAGTCGATTGAGGAGGCGATCGCCCTCAGCCCTGAACTGATCCGAGTCGCCGACGGCAAGTTCACCACCCAGACGGCACTCCACCTCGAACTCAATACCATTCGTTTGATGCAGCAGGGACGGGGGCAGGCGGGTACGATTGTCCCCAGCGGTACCCAGGTAGGGAACCTGGTGAGCCATTCCCTAAACTCGGAGCAGCAAAATGCGGTGGAGATGGCGGTGACCACACCGGATGCGGTGATGGCGTGGCAGGGAGTGGCTGGGGCAGGCAAGACGTATGCCCTGAGTGTGTTGAAAGAACTAGCCCAAGGGCAGGGATACGATATCCGAGGATTGGCCCCCAGCGCTGAAGCAGCTCATGTCTTGGGGGAATCGTTGAGGATTAAAACCACTACGGTTGCTGGACTATTGGTTTCCCAACCTTTGGATAAACCGCCCCCATCAACACTCTGGATTGTGGATGAGGCGGGGCTGTTAAGCATGAAGGATGCCCATGCCCTATTGCGGCAGGCAGCGTTGGAACAAGCCAGGGTATTGCTGGTCGGCGATACCCGACAGCTTTCCGCAGTGGAGGCAGGTAATCCCTTCAAGAGTTTGCAGGCGGGGGGAATGACGACGGCTTATCTGGAGACCCATCGGCGGCAGCAGAATGGGGTACTGCGATCGGCTGTGGAGCTGGTGGCTCAGGGGCAGGTCAGTGAAGGCATTGAGCTATTGGCCCAAGCGGGCTACGTCAAAGAAGAGGCTCAAGCTCAGTCGAGGATTCAGCAGGTGGCCACCGATTACCTTGCACTGACGGTAGAGGAGCGGGAGGCCTCGCTGGTGCTGGCAGGGACGAATGTGGAACGGTTGGCTCTGACTCAGGCGATGCGATCGGGGTTACAGGATGAGGGGGCTTTGGGCGCGGACGGCTTTGTGATGCAGAGCTTGCGACGAAAGGACTGGACTACGGCTCAGGCCAGTTACCTCAGGGCTTATTCCGTGGGGGATGTGCTGGTGCCGGTTCAGGACTATCGGAAGCAGGGGTTGATCCGAGGGGAGCAGTACCGGGTGGTGTGGTGGCGGTGAACGCCGAGACTCAGCGGGTGGTGGTGGAGACGCCGAGTGGATCGATGTTGTCGATTAATCCGGCAGCATGCCCTCGTAAAACGGTGTACACAACGCAAGCGATTCCGATCGCGGTGGGCGATCGCCTCAAATGGACGCGCAATAACTCCAAAGCCGGAATCCGCAATGGACAGGGCTTTGTGGTGACGGGGCTGGAGGCCGATGGGACAGCCATGATTCAGGATGGGGCTGGGCAGACCACCAGCATCAACCTCAGCGGGAATCAGTATGTGGACTACGCCTGGGTGAACACCACCTACAGCAGCCAGGGCAAAACAGCAGAGCGGGTGCTGGCGCTGCTGGGCGAAACGACGAATCGAGAAGCCTTTTATGTGGCGATTTCCAGAGCCAAGCGGGCGTTGACGCTGTACACCACCAGCCAGGCTGATTTGGTGCGCCTGGCCCAGGTGTCGCGGGACAAGGAGAACGTCAGTGACTACGTGTCATTAACTCAACAGGTGATGACCTATGGACAGCATGAACAGCGGGAACAACGGCAACCAGAACTCATCCCCAGCTTTGACCCCGGAGCCGTGGGAGAGCGTATTGGCCAGCGTGTTGCAGAGCAGCTTAGAGCCGCTGCGGGCCGAGATTTGCGTGAATACGCAGCGGGTGTTGCACCTCGAAGACCACGTCCAGACCTTGGGCGAGGAGTTGGCGATGTGGCCGCAGCACTGGAACCAGAGCTTGGAGTGCTTGGTCGCGCAATTGCAGCGTATCGTCAGCGACGAGACCTCGTCCGATGCGCAGGCGACCTTGCAGGAGCAGTTACGGCTGTTAATTGCGGCCTTGAGCAGTTGGAACGGGCAGCTCAAGACCGAACTGGCTTTGCGGCAGCAGTTGATCGCGTCGTTAGAGCGGTTGGAAGACAGAATCGATGGCAGCAAAAGACTCAGCGGCCTGAAGACATCGGTGTCGGAGAAGCGCCAATACTTATAGAAGCTAATGCTGGCACTGGGGAAGAAATTCAGAGTCCATCTTCACCTTCTGCAAATTTAACCAGAGAACGGTATTCCCAGATGTGGCAGCGGTATTTTGGGGAGGTCAGTTGTTCTAACCCGGCTGAGTTGGACTTTAAAGTTGGGCGTCGAGCGTTTGAAGCCGGGGTTAGTCAAAAAGAGATTGCCCTGATGCTAGCGGCGGGTAGTCCGACCGTGAAGCACATGATGCAGGAGCAGAGAAAAGCGCAAGCGATACAGTATGTTAACCAGGTGGCTGGGCTCAGTTGCCAGAAACTACAACAGCGCGTACAGCCGAAAGTGAATTGTAATCACCAAATAGGACTTGGGGATTAGACGTTAAATCCCCAAGCCGGAATTTGTTAACCATTGCTTAAGAATTTGGATCGAATTAGGAACAAAGCTGGGTCTTAACGGAGGGCAATTACTAAAATCCTACTTTTTGCAACCATGGTACTATGACTCAAGATAGGGGGCCTTACACTTTCTATTTTTTATTTGCTACAAATTAAAGAGCCTCCGAAAACTTTGGAGGCTCTTTATCGAAGCTTTTATCCAGGTAAGGAATCAAAATTGCTGTCTTAGTTTGCTTATAATACTAAAGCAAGCAATTTTTCCTCGTGTCACAATAAAACTAAACAAGTTCCCAGTTATAGGTCAGTTCATACAAAGCATTTGTCCTTGAAAACTGCGTTTTAAATGGAGGAGACGTTTTTGAATTACCATCAAATAGTGTTGTATTCGAAGGTAAGCTAATACTCGCAATTACTGGGTCAAAGATATCATCGTCTAAAGAGTCGAATACCCAAGCTGTGAAAGCTCCTAATGCGGCCCCAACGATCGAACCAATTATCGTTCCTCCTACGAGCCCGCTAGCTTCAGCGGCAAAGCCAGTGGCGGTTCCTGCGGCTGTAATGCCTGCAGCGATTGCGGCTGTCAACAATTCCTTTACATATTCTTCCAAAATACCCCAAAGTTGTTGGAGAAACTCGATGAATCCCCCGTCGAGATCTTTCTCAGCAGCTGCCAGGGTCACAGTAAAGATCCGTGGCCATATACCACTGCGATTCAGGTCAAAGCCAACAAATCGCTTAGCGGGTTTGAACGAATATGTTTGCTGGATCTTAAAGGAACTAACATAAGATTCTGTCACTCGGATCTCTTGACCAGTACTGTCAATGCCCATCCCCCCAATGCTGATTTCGTTATCGAACCAATCCGAAATTTCTCCATCAACGGGATCAATACACTTCAACTTCAGTAGATTAAGGCGAAATTCATTGTGCTTAGTCGATGATGCAGGAGAGGAAGTTTTTGATTCTCCTGAGGAAATAGGCATAAATGCAGTGATACCAGCATCTTCTAACAACTGGTAAACCAACAAATCATCCTTGTTTTTTAGGTGTTGCAAGGTCTTATTTGAAAGTTTCACTTGTGGTGATAAATCTATGCGATTTTCTTGCCAAGATCTGGAGGGGATAGAGTAAGGAGCAAAGGAGGATTGTGGGAAACGATTTACTGGCCTCGGTAGGTTTATCCTGGATGGAGTTTCAGGCAGGTTTCTTCCTGAAGGGTTGGCAACCGGCAATGTGCTGGTTTGGAGGTTACTCAGAATAGCTGTCGAGGCTTTCCCTAGCCTGGTAAGCTGTCGCTGGCTAATAGACTTGGAAGTTTTGAGGAAGTTTAGAGATACTGCTTCAATCGATGTCAGGTTTGTTGGCGTTGCTGAGGTAACAGGATTCTCCAGATAAGCTGCAGCTTTATAAAAGCCCAGCTTGGCTTTATTCAAGGCCTCATCTTTGATAGCTTCAAACTCTGGACTGAAGGTTGATGGGCTTTGGAGGATGACAATTGGTTTCATGGTGGTTTCCCTAAATAATTGAAGGAATTTGAGGGTTTACAAATTCACTGTCTCCATTCCTGCTGCCCACAAGCATCAATCTGCTCTGTTCACCGAAAGTCCTCTAAAATCAAGAACACACGACCTCGGGGATAACGCTCGGCTTGGGGGATTCCCCGAAGTTCCTCTGAAATTGAGGGGCATCTATGGCGCGACCAAACTATGGACCACAGGCGAAGAAGCGGGCGAAGCGGTTGTTTGAGGCTCTAATTGCCTTTGCCAACTTTGACCTGGATGATGCCGATACCATTCCCATGCGGGTGAACTGGCAGACCGACAAGCGCCTGGTGGTGCAGGCCAAGGTGCGTTTTCTGCAAGAGTTAACGTCCAAAGACCGTTACGAAGGAGCTCTGACGGGGGAGCAAATTAAGGAAGCCTTGAAGCGGTTAGAGGACTTTATGGAGGTGCTCGAGGATAACCGCGCCGCCACCCAAGGGGCCGAGGACTGGCATTTTACCCTCAACCTCTGGTATCGCAGGCAGGAGATGGAGGCAAACCTGCGACAGTTTGAGGTTGAGTGGGAGGAACGCCGCCCCCTGAAATCAAAGCTGGCTACCAAGGATGAGCTTCAGGCAGATGAGGCCAATGCGGGAGCGATTCCCCAGGGAGAGCCGCCTCAAAAGTCGCGACAGGAGTGGGGTGAAGCTCTGGATGTGTCTACCTTCTACGGTCGGGAAGATGAGCTGGCCCAGCTGAGGGAGTGGGTAATCCGGGATCGGTGCCGATTGATCACCCTGGTGGGCATGGGAGGGATTGGTAAAACGGTGCTGTCTGTCAGGCTGGGGGAACAGGTTCAGAACGAGTTTGAGGTTTTAGTCTGGCGATCGCTGCGAAATGCACCGCCAGTAGAGGAGTTGTTACGGGATGTCATTGGGGTTTTGGCTGACCAGCAAGTGGGGGAGATGCCCGAATCCCTGGATGCTCAAATCTTGTGCTTGGTTGATTATCTGCGCGAGGCTCGCTGTCTGCTGATTCTGGATAATGCGGAATCCTTGCTGTGCGGAGAACAGCGGACAGGACAGTTTCGCCCAGGGTATGAGGGGTATGGTCAGCTTTTTAGAAGCGTGGGGGAAACCCGGCATCAGAGTTGTATGGTACTGACCAGTCGTGAGAAGTTCAAAAGCCTGAGTACGAAGGAAGGCCCTGATTTGCCGATGCGATCGCTGCGACTGACAGGGTTGCCCCAATCGGCAGGGCAGGCGGTGTTGGGGGAGAAGGGCTTTGCTGTTTCGGCTGCAGCCAGTCAGGCTCTGGTGGCTCACTATGGGGGCAATCCCCTGGCGCTGAAGATTGTGGCGACCACGATTCAGGAGTTGTTTGGTGGTGACGCAGCTTTATTTTTGCAGCAGGGAACGGTGATTTTTGGGGATATCGCTGACTTGCTGGAGCAGCAGTTCAGTCGCCTTTCTGCGCTGGAAAAGCAGGTGATGTACTGGCTGGCGATTCAGCGGGAGTGGATGTCACTTGCAGAGTTGCAGCAAGATATGGTGCCGTCAGTGAAAGTGCGATCGCTGCTGGAGGCACTGGAATCTCTGCAACTGCGGTCACTGGTAGAGAAAAATACATCTGCTCAGGGGAGACCTGTTAGCTTTACGCAGCAGCCTGTGGTGATGGAGTATGCGACCGACCGATTCATTGAGCAAATGCATGATGAAATTACCCAGGGAAATCTGGCGCTGTTTAACAGCCATGCATTAGTGAAAGCCCAGGCGAAGGATTACTTGAGAACGACTCAAATTCGCTTGATTCTCCGGCCCCTGATCGATAGGCTCATGAGCCAACTCGGAAGCCAGGAAGGGGTTTGCCAGAGGCTCCACCAGGTGTTAGCAATCTTACGGGCTCAGCCACCCCGACAGGCGGGGTATGGGGCAGGAAATTTGCTCAATATACTGGGACAGCTGCAACTTCCGATTAGTAACTTCGATTTTTCAAACCTGGCTGTTTGGCAGGCTTACTTGGGGGGAGTCAATCTGTGTCATGCCAATTTTGCCGATACCGATCTATCCCGATCTGTTTTTACCCAGACGCTGGGTAGCCTTTTCGCTGCTACATTCAGCCCTGACGGACACTGGTTAGCAACTGGAATTGATGACGAAATTTGTATCTGGCAGGTGGATGAGTATCGACCCAGTTTGACCTTGAAGGGCCATTCAGGGTGGGTGCAGTCATTAGCGTTTAGCCCCGATGGAAGCTGGCTTGCCAGTGGCAGTCATGATCAAACGGTACGACTGTGGGATGTGGAGACAGGGCAATGCCTTAAGACACTTCGGAGACATCAAAATACAGTCCAGTCGGTGGGTTTTAGTCCGGATGGGCAGATGTTGGCCAGTGGCAGTGTTGACCAGACGATTTGCCTGTGGGACGTGGCACAACATTCTTGCCTACAGGTGCTGCAGGGGCATCAGGGACAGGTGATGTTCTGTACATTTGATGCCGAGGGATATTTGATCAGTAGTGGAGACGATGGGACGGTAAGACGCTGGGATGCCCAGTCAGGGATATGCCTGCAAACCTATCCCATTTCAGTGAATTGGATACTTACAATCGCCCTCAGCCCCGATGGCAAGACTCTGGTAACTGGCAGCGATCGCACCACCGTCAGGTTCTGGGATTTGGAAACAGGAGACTGCACAAAAACGCTGGACTATACCAGTGAAGTGTGGTCTGTAGCGTTTAGTCCCGATGGCAAAACGATGGCAACCGCTAGTGAAGACCAGACCATTCGACTCTGGGATGTCGAGACGGGTCGTTGTTTGCAGGTCTATCAAGCCCACGCTCAGCGGGTTTGGCTGGTGGCGTTTCGCCCAGATGGACACATGCTAATCAGCATTAGCGATGACCAGACGATGAAGTTCTGGGATGTTGCGACGGGGCAGTGTGTGCGATCGCTCGATGGATACAGTAATTCGGTGCTGGCGATCGCCCTTAGCCCAGACGGGAAGGTGCTGGCCAGTAGTGGGGAGGATCAGCAGATTCGGCTCTGGAATTTGGAAACGGGGGACTATTTCAGGAATTTGCGGGGCCACACCAAGTTGGTGTCAGCGATCGCCTTTGTCCCTCAGCCTGAAGAGGCGTTAACCCTGGTTAGCGGCAGTGATGATCAGACCCTTAAGCTTTGGGATGCTCTAACCGGGGAATGTTTACGGACTTTGCGAGGCCATGAAGGCTGGATTTACAGTGTCGATGCGAGTCCCGATGGGAAACTGCTGGTAAGTGGGGGAGAGGACCCGGTGGTGAGAATTTGGGATGCGCAGACAGGGGAGTGTTTGCAAACGTTACAGGGGCATACCCACCCGGTGAAGGGAGTAGCATTTAGCCCTGATGGAACGCACATTGCCAGTGGCAGTGATGATCACACGGTCAGAATGTGGGATAGGAAAACGGGGGAGTGTTTGCAAACGTTGCAGGGGCATGAGGGGTTTGTGTTAGCGGTGGCGTTTAGCCCCTGTGGTCGCTGGCTTGCCAGTGGGAGTGGTGATCAGACTGTCCGGTTATGGGATCTGGAAACAGGGGAGGGTTTGCAAACCTTGCGGGGGCATACCCATCGGGTAAGGGCGATCGCCTTCAGTTCCCAGGGTAACTGGTTAGTCAGTGGCAGTGATGACCAGGCCATTAAACTGTGGGATGTGAATAGCGGGGAATGTCTCAACACATTGCAGGGACATTCCGAAACGGTTTGGTCCGTGGTCGTTCACCCTTCTGGAAGCCTGATTATTAGCGGGGGAGAGGATGAGCTGATTAAAGTGTGGCGTGTTGATACGGGGGAGTGCCTGAAAACGTTGCGGGTGGCTCGCCCTTATGAAGGCATGAACATTAGCGGGGTAGTGGGGTTGACGGCAACTCAACGGGCAACGCTGAAGGCGTTGGGGGCAGTAGAGTTGGATTAAAAGGTGTTAATCATGTTGAGCGGCAGAAGAGGGAAGTGTCTTTAACGGGCTCGGATCGCCCTGGCAGATGAAGGCACCCCAGTAGTATGGGTTAGGATATTTTTTCTTCATGTCTAACTGTGCTCCTCGCAAGGCCTCTGCACGGGGTTGACCTGCCAGGATGCGCTTGTAAAAGTCTTCCATCAGTTCCTGGGTTTGCTTGTCGGGCACTTTCCAGAGGCTCATGACCAGAGTTTTGGCACCTGCTAGAACGAAGGAACGACGCAGACCAAATACACCTTCTCCAGGCTGGACTTCACCTAAAGCAGTTTCGCAGGCAGAAAGAACAACCATTTCAGTGCCCATCAAATTCATAGCCGTTACATCTTCAGCAGTAAGAATAGCGTCTTCAGCATCTTCGGGTAAGATACCGTTTTTTAGCCAAGTATTGGCTCCAGCGAGAGCTAGCCCTGTGCGAAGTAATGGATTGTTTAACCCAATACCAAGCCCAGATAAACGCTCATAAAAAATTTCATTGCCATCGCGATCAACAGGTATGAATCCATTTAATGCAAGTGTGCCCAACGCCTCATTAAAAGACTGAGTTGTACCAAGATGATTCAGATATGGTTCATCTAGAAAGAAATTACTTTGTGTTTTTTTCACAAAAAAGCCATGAGTTGCAATATGCAAAATTTTAGGTGAACGACAAGCCTTGAGACGTAATTCTCGAACATCAGACCCTAACCAAGGTTTAACATTCAGGAGTTTAGCGATCTGTTTGCCCTCAGTACTAGTACCCTTCAATCTTTCGAAATACATTCCTTTGTAAAAGTCGCGAGAGATTTGGCTATAGCGATTAGAGCGATTTGCGTTTTCAACCGCCATAAACTCTTTTGATTCAGACGATGGAGTAGAGCCCAAGATACTACCCTCAAGGTCAAAATCCGGATCGGCGGCGACTATAGGAAGGGTTGGTTCACTAGAAGGAGCGTTGAAGCGAAGAAAATCACGTCCAGTGCTGAGGTAGCTAATAGTGTAGTGGTCAATGAGGAGTTGTCCACAATCAGTGGGAAGCACTTCAAAGGGAATCAGGGTTAAGTCACCATCAGGAGCAAGGAATAGGTGCTTGCAGTTGCCAATGGCGGGGAGAAGTGGATCAAAGATTTTAGCTCTCAGCTCAAGACCATTATGAATAAGAGGAGAAGAGAGAGGTATTTCGGCACGTGCGTGACGTTCGGCGGCTTCTTGCCCATAATTAACTAGAGTTTTATTGCTTTCTTCTCGATCATGAGTAATAAATACTCTGAAAGTTTTAATCATTTGGTCAATTAAATCAGCTTCACCTAAATCAACCAACTGTATTGGTTCAACCTTGTTAAGAGAAAGTATAAAAACAGCATAATGTTCTGTATATCTCTGGTTTTGCCCCTTTTCCGAAATCGCTTTAAAGTCATGAAATCTAAAGCGCATGAATTCAAGCAGCGTAGAGTTATGGGGCAATGATGCAGAAATCTCGCTTAAGCTTACTGAACGCAACTTCTGAGTAACATCCATTTCAGGAATCTGCCGTGTCAATTCCGCCTCAATTTGATCTTTTTTCTGATTCCACCTCTCCAGTTTTTTCTGATGTGCCGAAATGCCTTCTTCATCTAATCCGGAGAGAACTTTTTGTCCTATCAAATTACGTAATTGGATCAATTGATTTAATCGAGATTTAAGATGTGGATATCGCTCTGCCAGAAAGATGTTTTGTTGAACTACCAATACTTCAATTCCAATTGCTTTTCTTCTTAAAACTAGCTCGAAGCCAAATTCTAGCTTCGAGAGCGATCGTGGAAAATATAGGATTAGAAAAGAAATGAAGAAGTCAAGATTACATTTTATTTGCTGAAGATATGACGTTCGTGAATCTTCAGAGTTAAAAGAAAAGATATGCCCAATTGATTCATCGAGAATACTCTCTGATGATTTCATAAAAGAAAAAGCCTCATCAATATTGCCTGTCGCGACATGAGCATCGGCCATTAGAAATAGAATAAGAGAAATATCGGGATGCTTCTCGCCAAAATACTTCTTGTAGAGCTTAAGAGATTCAGAACAACATTTTTTCGCACTCTCATAATCCCCCAATAAATAATTAGTTATGGCTAAGGAATGTAATGCTTTGGCAGCAAAACTAGACTCTTCGTTCATAGCATGAATTTGGAGAGATTCTTCGAGGAGCGCTTTTGCTACATCAGGTCTACCAGTCACCCTGCAAAGCCCTGCCAAGTTAAAAAGACTACCATATAAGCCAATAGAATTGGGTTTGATTTTTTTATAAATATCTATAGCTTTAAAGTAAAAGTATAGTGATCGATCAAAATCCCCCACCGACAAATCAGCATAGTCAGACCCAAGTTCTTTTGAAATGTCTAAACCAAGTTCATAAAGCATTCTTGACTCATCAAATCCTCCTATTGTTTTATAAATTAATCCAAGCTGATCATACAAGGAGGCTATTTCTAGGCTTTCTTTCTTTGAAGACGGGTAAGCTCCTAAAACCGTGTGATAAATCTCTTTTACCTCATTAAAGAGCCTTTCAGCTTTGACAAAATCGCCCATCTTAAGATGAATCATTCCTAGACCCATTAAACTGTTGGAAATCAACCAAAAAGAAGGATGAGCTATTGCATTAGGTTCATCATATTGATCATAATGTTGAGATATAGTTTTTTTTAATTCGTGTATGTCTACTTCAAAGTGGTATTTTAGAGATTTCAGAGAACTTTCATAAAAATCTACTGCTTTCTTATAGTCGCCTACTTCAAAATATATATGAGCTAAATTACTGAAGAGGGCTGCTTTATCGAGACAATCATTATCCATAAAATCTTTTGATTGATAGAAATCGTCAATTGAATTTAGGCAACCCCTCGCCTTCTCAAGCTTGCCTAATCTGGCATATAAATTTGCTAAAATAACAGTGTCTCCAGCAATTTTGAATTCATTCTTGACTTGCATTTGGTTTCTCAGTTCAAGCACCTCCCGGCAAAGAGGCAATGCCTGTCTATAATCATTTCTCGAATAATAGAGCTTAACCAGTTTCTCTAGAAGGTCAGCAACTTCTAATTCCTTACCTTGTATTTTTTGATATGCTTCCAACGCCTCATGGTAAAGAGAGATGGCGTTTGTGGAGTCTCCAATCTTTTCGTGCAAAAATGCTAGATTACTAAGACTAAGAGCAACGCTCAGGCTTGTATCTCCCTGAAGCCTACGCCAAATATCTGAGGCTTGTTGAAGAGGAGGTATTGCTTCAGCAAAGTTTTCCTTTGCGCTGTACAAAGTTGATAATTGATCAAGACAAGCTGCAACCGCGAGATGCACTTCTCCAAATGCATTCCGACAAATATCTAACGCTTCTAAGAATATTTTTTCAGCTCTGTCGTAATTCTCTATCTCGCGGTAAAACTCCGCCAGTTGAATCAAATCACCAGCAAATTCTGGGCTTCTCGACCCTAAGATATTACTCCTGATTTCAGTTAGTTCTAATAAAAAAGGTTCTGCTTTAATTGTTTCACCGATTTCTTTATAGAATAATATGAGGTTCTTCAAAGATTGAATGGCGTGGGGATGATTCTCCCCTAAAACATCGCGCCGAACTTTTAGGACCTCTTGATAACATATTTCTGCAGAAGAAAAGTCTTCTATTGTTCGGTATAGCCATGCCATTTTGTCCAAACTAAATATATTTAGAGAGAGACTAATTTCATAGTATTGCTCCAGTCTGTCCTCCCAAATCTGCTTAGTGAATTGATTAATACTTGCAGCAAGTTGAATTGCCCTTTCGATTTCCCCGTTTTGATAAAGTTCTAGAATTTCGTGGTCTAATTGAGAGATAGTTCTTTGTGGATCAGACAGATCAAAGGCATTCAAGTTAAAATTGTTCATATCATCCATCCTTGCAGAATTGTTAGGTTGAGTGTTGATATAGATAAGTCTTTAACGGACCTGGATCGCCCTGACAAATAAAGGCACCCCAGTAGAGCGGGTCTGGATACTTTCTCTTCATTTCTAACTGTGCTCCTCGCAATGCCTCTGCACGGGGTTGCCCTGCCAGGATGCGCTTGTAAAAGTCTTCCATCAGTTCCTGGGTTTGTTTGTCGGGCACTTTCCAGAGGCTCATGACCAAGGTTTTGGCACCTGCCAGAATGAAGGAGCGACGCAGTCCAAAGACGCCTTCTCCGGTTTGCACTTCGCCTAAACCTGTTTCGCAGGCGGAAAGAACCACCATCTCGGTACTTAGTAAGTCCATAGCGGTTACGTCTTCAGCGGTGAGGATGGCGTCTTCGGCGTCTTCGGGAATGGTGCCGTCTTTTAGCCAGGTGTTGGCTCCAGCGAGGGCAAGCCCTGAACGCAGGAGGGGATTTTCGATGTGAGCAGCGGATAGGCGTCCGATGGAGCCTTCGGGTGAGATGTCCATCAGGCCCATTGCGCCTAGTTTGTCTTCGTTGGGGTCTTGCTTCTGGTTTTCAAGGAAGAAGCCGTGGGTGGCAATGTGCAGAATTTGGGGAGATTGGCAGGCTTTGAGGGGTGTTTCTCGAACCTCGGCTCCTAACAGGGGGTTGACGCCGAGGAGCTGAGCGATGCGTTCGCCTTCGGTGCGAGTGCCCTGCAATCGGCCAAAGTGGATGCCCCGGTCGAAGTCGCGAGAGATGCGGCTGTGGGAAATGGAACGGTCTGAGTTACCAATAGCAGTAGGATCTTCCGGTTCAGGGGATGGTTCAGTAATTGGAGCACTACCTTCAAGGTCAAAGTCTGGGTCAGCGGCAACGATAGGTGGAGTAGGTTCCCCTGTGGAGGGGGCACCAAAGCGGAGAACGTCGCGCCCGGTGCTGAGGTAGCTGATAGTGTAGTGATCGATGAGGCGATGCCCGTCATCGGTAGGGAGCACCTCGAAAGGTAAGCGGCTGAGGTCGCCATCGGGAGCAATGAAGAGGCGCTTGCAATTGCCAATGGCAGGGAGAAGCGGATCAAAAATTTTGGCTCTCAGCTCATGACCATTGTCAACGAGAGGAGAAGAAACGGGAGTTTCAGGACGGGCAAGTCGCTTAGCGGCTTCTTGGGCATCATTAACTAGGGTCCTATTGCTTTCTTCTTGTTCACGAGTGATCAACGTTCTAAAGGTCTTAATCATTTGATTAATGGGCTCAGCTTCACCCAAATTGATCAAGCGTATTTGCTCAGGTTCACCAGCATGTAGAACAAAAGCAACATACCGCGATGGTTCCCACTGCTTTTCGCCTCGTGCTGGAACTGCTTTGAAAGAATAATTGTGAAAATACACAAATTCGACTAGAACGGAGTTTGTAGGCAGGGAGCTGGCGACATTATTGCAATCTGCTAACTGAATTTTCTTAGCTAAATTCATCTCAGGGATTTGACGAACCAATGCTGATTCCAACTGCTCCTTTTGTTGTTGCCATTCTGCCAAATGCTGTTGATACGATTGATTATCCTGAAAGCGAGGTCCATCAATTATCTTCTGGCTTATTTGTTTTGTTAAATCAATAAGTGCTGAGAACTTAGCTTCGAGATTAGGGTAACGATTAGTCCAAAGAGCATTCAATTGAATTGCTAATGATTCAGCTCCAACTGACTTCCTGCGTAACAGCAAATTCAAACCCAATTGTATTTTTAAGCAATCGTCAGGAAAGTACTGAAGAAGAAATGACAAAAACAGGGAATGAGTTCTTTTCTCTTTTTGCACATATGCCATTCGTGTCATTTCTGAGCTAAACGAGAAAACTTCTCCAATCACCCAATCTCTAATTTCTATCGCCTTACAAAAGTTATCGACTGCCTTTTCTTTGTTTCCAAGGGAAATAGACAATAGAGCTATCTGCTGGAGGTTTGTAGCAACCTCAGGATGATTGCTTCCCATCGTTTTTAAACGATATTTAAGAGCTTTTGAACAACAGCGGTAAGCTTTTCTGTAATGTCCAGATGCATGATAAGTTTCTGCTAAACCGGTGAGGGTGCTAGCAACATCGGGATGCTGTTCTCCAAATATGTCTCTACTTAACTCATAGGCTAAATTATAATGGGTTGTAGCCTGTTTATAATTATCTTGAACATAATACAAAGCTCCTAGATTGTGGTGGATATCTGCAACAGTTCTGTGGTTTTTTCCAAAGAGCTTTGTGTTTATGTAAAGCGATTTTTTATACGCTAATTCTGCTTCTGAGTCTCTTCCCATCAAGCAATATAATACAGCTAAATTATTGAGGCTGCTTGCAACGTCAGGATGCTCCTGTCCTAACGTATCGCAGCGGATTTCAAGAGACTTTAAGTAACGAATTTCCGCTTCAGCATAGTTTCTAGTTACTTGGTACATATAGGCTAAGCTATGAAGGTCATGAGCTACCTTAGGATGTTTTTCTCCAAGTGTCTTGAGATCGATTGTAAGAGCTTTTTTATAATAAGAATCTGCGACATTGTATCCACCCATAGCTTGATATAATGTTCCTAGGTTATGGTATGCAGTTGCGATATCAGGATGAGCTTCTCCTAGAACAGCAAGAGCAATTTCAAGTGATTTTTGATAATGATACTCGGCAATATTGTATTTGCCTATAGCTTGGTATAGCGCACCTAAATTGTGATGGCTAGTTGCAATGTCAGGGTGTTTCTCGTCTAGCAACTTATAGCGAATTTTAAGAGCCTTTTGATGGTGTAGTTCTGATTTACAATAATTACCTGTTTTATAGTACATCCATGCTAAATTATTAAGAGTTGCTGCGAGGGAAACTGTTTCCTTGTTCGGTAATCTTTCCTTAATCTTAATGGCTCTCTGAAAAAGAATTTCTGCTTCTTTATACTTGCCTATTTCTTGGTATAACCAAGCTAAGTTATTAAGACTAGTTGCAAATTTTGGGTCTGCTTCTCCTAGGGTTTCAGCATCAATATCTAAAGCTTCTTGATAGAGATTCTCGGCCTCCTCATACTTGCCTATTGCTTGATATAGTCCGGCTAAACCATTAAGACTAGTTGCAAATTTTGGGTCTGCTTCTCCTAGGGTTTTAGCATCAATATCTAAAGCTTCTTGATAGAGATTCTCGGCCTCCTCATACTTGCCTATTGCTTGATATAGTCCGGCTAAACCATTAAGGATAGTTGAAACATCAGGATCTTCATTGACTTGGGCTTTCCTATAAATATCAAGAGCTTTTTGATAAAATAGCTCCGCATCTTGATACTTACCTGTTGATCGATAAAGTTGAGCTAAGGTATAAAGACTTTTTGCAACATCAAAATGATCATCTCCTTGATTTTTCAGGCGAATGTTAAGAACCTGCTTCAATAGTGCCTCTTCATCTTCATACTGACCCATATCCTGGTATAAATTTGCCAAACCATTGAGGCTAATGGCAACTTGAAGATGATCATCGCCTAAAAGTTTCCGATCGATCTCTAGAACCTTTTGATAATAAAATTTTGCTGTTAAATATTGGTATTTAGCTCGATATGATTCTGCCAACCCGCTGCTACTAAAAGCAGTAAGTTTAAGAGCAAACTCTGGATTATTTCCTGAGATATAACTGGCAATATGCTGTAGCTCACTGCAAAGCTCTATGACCTGTTCATACTTTTTCTGTTCCCAGGATTCGATTGACTTCTTCTCAAGAAAATTAATTCTTTCTTTTGTTTCTGGATTAATCATTTCTAGCTTCTCCAGCTAATGATGAAAATACCAACGATTTTTCATCAAGATTTGTTCAAAAGGAAATTCCTAACCATTCCCTAATTGCTTTTCTTCCCTTGGGATGTGAAAAATATTGGAAATGATTACAGGGCAAGGGTATTACCTTTAGCTTGTTCTCTGGATATCCACCCCTACGCACTGTCCTTAAACTCGACAGCCCCACCGCCACATCATTCTGCTCACCAAAAATTGCATCCAGCGACGTATCCAGCACCTTCTGTGCCAACCGATTCAACCGCTTATACCCTGCCTCATCCACCAAATTCTCACCCGCCAAAACCAGATAAGGTACATTCGACGGCTCTTCCAGGCTGTTCAACTGCTTCAAAATCTCCGAATCTACCGCCAAATCCTGCAGCCCTACCCCCTGCTCCAGAATTTGCTCCAGCACCTTCTGCGCCAACCCCACAGGCGGCACCAGCGAAGCCGAATTCAGCAGCATATTCGCCAAAAACAGCAAACCCCGTCCACTGGTCGCCAGCGTCGAACCCATATTTGGTGGCCCCGCCATCACCAGCCGATCGACAAACTCATACCCACCCGACAGCTCAATCATCGAGCGGCACACCAGGCTACCCATACTGTGGGCAAACACATCCAGCGTAATGCCATCCTCAGATCCAAACCCGCACTGCTGCTTCAGCGCCAGCGCCAGCCTTTCCCCGTTTTCCTGAATGCCCGTGCCAAACGTCTCATAGTCCCAGGTCAAGAAATGGTCGTAGGGCACCACCTCTTGCTGCAAAAACTGAGCTGGTCCCTGAATCATCCAACCCGTATCCGACGTAAAGCCATGGACAAACAGCGCTACCCGCTGCCCCGATTGAAATTGCCTGCGGTCTACGTCGTGGTAAACCGCCTTGCCATCCACCAACTCTGCCCGGTGCAACCCGGTCAGCTGTGTGTACCGTCCCATCTTCTTGTAGAGGAACAGCCGCAGCGTTCGCAGCAATCCCCGTTTCGTGGGCTGTCCGTCTCCTTCCGGGATTACGGCGGCTGGCAGCTCAACCAGGTTCACCCGGTTACTCCCCGGCACCCCATAGCCCGCCAGCAGATAATCTTCACCATCGAAAATCACCGGCAAATACTCCGCCCCTTCCTCTCCCGCAGCTCCTTGAATCTCCAGCCCTAAAGGATTGCTCGGCGTAATGCTCCGCCGCGAGGCATCATCCAGGTCAAAGGCAATCACCAACTGGGATGGCCCCACACTGCGAACCCCAACCCGCTCCAGCGGTTGGAATAGCTCACCAAAGGCTGCCAACCCCGGCGGCGGTTCCAGCATTGGATCGCCCTCTGCCCCCCGTGTGCCCTGGGTCACGGTGGTAACAATCACCTCGCCCGTAAAACCTTTAGGCTTCACCAGGGTCAGCCCATCTCCCAGATCAATGCGATCGGCTGACTTCTCTAAAGTCACAGCGGCATTCTTACGGACGGTCGTCCAGGGTACAAGCACAGTCGTCCAATCGTCTTGAGGTAAGACTCGCTGCTTACGGACACCACGATCACCAATGCGGTCCAGCAGAGTTTGCATTAGAACGTCCAGAGCAGATTTTGGGGTTGCTTTTTTCGTCTGCCCTCGGTTTAAATCTGGAATATCCAGCCCGCTTTGCTCTAACCCAGATAAATTACTGGGCGAGGTCGCCGCTATGACCAGAACATAGTCATGGCTAGAATCCCACTTGCCTTCGTCGTCCAGATAAATTTCCAGACGGCTGCCTCCGGTGGAAGGCTGTACAACAAGCTTCTGTTCTGGCGCAAGTGCTTTCTCTAGCCCATCCTCTGGATAAAGCCGCTGAATGCTGTAGTCAGCGCTCATCACAAAAACGTGGGGGTAGACATTGCGGGGAGAGGTATTTTCAACCTCCACCACATAGAGGTTTTTGTCAGGATTCTCAGAGTCAAAGATAAGGCTGATTTCTCCACCCGCTCCGATTGCCCCTTCCGGTAGTAGAGCCTCTCGTTTTGTTTTAGTGGGGGTCTTGCTGCCATCTGATACAGCGTCTACCTTTTCCGGTGTTGAGAATGCTGGCTGAAGGCGCACTTTGATATTGCCTTCCAAAACCGACCCGCTCTCCTCATTCTTCAGTCCTAACAGAGTTTGGAAGCGAGCAATATTTTCCAGAGCGTAGCTGACCTTAGCCACATCGCCATCTCCCCAGGCAACCGGCTCTACCAGTAACTCTTCCTGAAAATTGCGAATGAAGTACTGACCATCCACCGCAACCATATGCAATTTGGCATCCCTGGCAGGTTCCTCTAATACCCGATAATGGGGCGACTCCAAAGAGCTACGTAGACGGGCGATCGCCGCTTGATTTTCCGCTCCCTCCTCAGCCCACAGGCTAACGGTTTGAGGAATAGACACATAAGCCCGTTCTGTCACCACACCCCGAGCAATCACCCCTTTGAGAGACTTAGAGGCAAGCTGGCTGGCTCCTGCTGGGTTCCCAAGAGTCAATGCTTCTCGTTTTACTTTAGTCGGTGTTTTTGTCCCGTCTGATTCCGATTGAAGGGGTTCAGACGCGATTTGGCTGGCTCCTTCTGGGCTGCCAAAAGTCTCTTCTGCCCAGCGACTAACATGGGCCACAAAAGCATCCTGGTTCTCAGCTTCTATGCTGGCTTTGGAGAACGTCGCCTGGGCAGAAGTCACTTCAACCATCGCTAAAGGCTGCTTAGGTAAGTGGCTCTGGTTTCGTACTGTAGGCTCATAAAGTGCCAGCCTGGTGCCTGGGGTAATGCCCATAATTAATCCCGCTCCCAGGGTGATCGTATCGCCATCAAACTCCCGCACCAGCACGAAGTTATCTCGCTCGACCCTGGCTCCCCCAAAAATTGCACGATTGCGATCGCCCTCACACTGGGGCATCTGAGTGGGGTAGATGCCATTCACCTGGGCAGATACCCGTTCGTGAATATCGGCATAGGTCGTATCTGGAGCAATAGTTTCAAGCGCTTTTAATGTGAAGTAGGTCAGCGTCCCATGCCAGACCTTGGTATCCCCTTCCACAGGCACCAAATACTCATTCGATTGCTCATGACTCCGGCACCCTGCCAGCAGCACATAGGGAGTTGTAGGAGATGACCAACCGCTGGGTTGCCCACTCGCACCACCAAATATCTTGAGTAATTCTGCATCTAAATCTGCTGGGGGAATGCGATCGTCCGCTGGTACTTCACGAGCCAGGGCAACGGTCTCTCCTTCCACTTCAATTTCGCGAGTCCCAGAGCCCGAATGGCAGCTATCCAGGACGATGGTAACGTTATCCCCCTTTGCTTCCGCCAGGTCTTCAAGGAGCCTGGCAATGACCTTATCGGGAATATCGTGAATATCTTTGGTGCGGCTATCCTGGGGTACCAGGGTTTCCAGGTAGCCATCGGGCTCTATACCAAAGGGGTCTCGCATCCGGGAACCGTGACCGCTATACCAGAACAGGATCTGATCCCCTCTCTGAATATTAGGATTCTGAATCAGAAACGTTCGAAAGGTATCCAGAATATTCTGACGAGTAGCCTCTTTGTCTCTAAGAAGCCGGATATGATCTTCTGGAACGCTATATTTTTCAGTCAAAAACTGCTGAACCGCTTCAACATCGTTGACGCAGCCTCGGAGTTTGCTGACAGCCTGATACTCGTTGATACCAACCAGCAGGGCAAAGATATTCGTAGTCATGGCTCTTGGGGGCTAGGGGAATGAAAAGTTTTGGGCGAACCTTTTGGCAAGCCAAAACGAACTTGAATGACGATTCAGGAAAAAGCTTTAATGACCTCTCAAGAGGCCAGATAATGAGATTTTTGAAGTACAGGGTGCTGCTAAGGATCAGTATCCAGGAGTCAACCTGAGGTTTGTTGGGCTGAATTCAGGTGCTCAGTTTGAAAGCTTAGGTATCTGGTGAAGGGCAGATCTTTGTCAAAAGTATGTTGACCCTTCTATTGCCATGCATCCTGAGCAATCCAGGCGTCTCTACCTGGGGGGCAGCTATCCATAGTCCCACTTCGTGAGCTGCTCAAGGTTTTTCATGGCTATATCTACCTATAGGGGGCTTTAGGCTAGATATCGGTAGCTACGTTGTTTTTTCTGCGAATTACGGAAAAAAGCTGAACTACAGGGATAATATCCAGCATTATCCAGAACCCCTCTCCCTGATCATCTTGTCAATAGGTCTTTGCATTTTGAGACAAAAGTTTTCAAAAGGTGAATGAGTTCCAGGTCTGTTTTAGGAAGGGGGCTTGTAGCAGTGGAAGTTGCTTTCTCACGCTACAAGCCCTGCTTTAGTCAGTTCCTTTTATCAAATCCCCCGCCCTGACCTGATGGAGCAGAGCAGGGGCATACTCATTACGGCTGGAACTCTCGCCGAATGGTGTTCGAAATTGCCACCGTCTCCGCAGGCGGAGAAAATGGCGTCAATTTCACCTTGGCACGCCACTCATCAGTGGTATCTCCAGGGCCACCTGGGAAAAGTGTGAAGTCTTCATTGAGGAAATTGCGATCAACTGTTGCCTTAACAGATTTGGTAACTGGTTCACTGCTGGCAACCATCCAGGTCCGACCAATGGTCTTACACCGGATGTCGAGATCGCCCAAACCATCTTCATTCTCGAGAATTACCTCACAGTCAAAAACGGCATTAGAAGCAATTTCTCTGGAATAGAAGCTGGTCGTCACCTCAACTTCTAAAGTGGCATTAGAGGAAGACATGGACAGAACTTTAAGTTCAACCTTTGAAATACGAGGCATAATAGGTTCTCCGTAAGTGAATTGCGTAGTGAACTACGATTCCGTTATCGCGAACGGTTCTGCCCCCAGGCTTTATCTCATCTCAAAATCCCAAAAGCCCTACACAGCAGAAATCTCGCACTTCTGGGAACTACATTTACTTCGGGGATTCCCCTAAGTTCCTTCCGCAGAGCACTGGCCGACAAACTTCAGGGCATCCCCCAGGAAAATCTCCTACCCCTAAGTCTGGCAACCCTTGAATCGTAAGGAATTTTAGGGAGCTGATGCATGGGTGCTTGGGGGAACCTGCTGCTTCGATAGTGGACCTATTCAAAGCATTAGAGAGTTTTTTTGAGGCCTTAGAGAAGTCTTCAACCGACTTCAAATAACCCAAAAATTCTCCAAATGCAACTTCGCAACCTGATTTACATCCTCAATTAAGGAGAAAACAATGTCTCGATTAGCATTAGGTGGAAAGGTCCTCTACAACGACATGCAAACCCCTGTCGTCAATGCCCGAGTCCAGATTTACGACCTCGACCAGGGCGGCAACGGCAACGACAGAATCTACGAAGGCAGAACCAACAGCAACGGCGAATTTTCAGGATTATCCCAGGAATGGGTTGACCGCAATACCGTTCGTATCAGCACCCCCTTCGGGACTTTTACCCAGGAGGTGCCCGATATTCTGGCTCTGGAGTTTCGCGTCGATGCCGATGGCCGGGTTCACAAAGGCCCCTATTTCCATACCGGCAACAATGCCTCTGTGCCCATTGTGATGCCCGTTACTCCTCCCGTTTTGAAAGCTCAGCGGGAAGTCATTCACCTGATTACCCTGAGCGAAGAAATGGATGGAGCCAGTAAACAGTTCTATGAGGCCGTCGAAGCCGGGGCGGCCCTGACGTCCAACTCCCTGCTCGGTCCTCACTATGGGAATACCCACTATCTGCAGGAACAGCAGGCGACCCTGTCGGCTCTCTGCCAGAAATTGGAGCAGGTGGCCGCCAAGCCCTCGGTTAAAGCCGTTGATTTGATCATTTCCCCCCATGGATTGGACGATGAACTCTACTTCTACCCCAATGACGCCGTATCCATGGCCCTGGTGGCAGACAAAATCAAGGCAATCCCGGTGGCCTATCGGCGCAAGTTCCGCATGGTGTTCTCCACCGCCTGCTTTGGGGCCTCACACATTGATGAATGGCTGGCGTGTGGCTTCAAAGTTGCCTCGGGTTCCGAGCAGGTCTATGCCGATTCGGTGGTGAGCTTCCCCGCCTTTCTCGGCACCTGGGTAATGGGCGGCAGCTTCAAAGATGCGATCAATGCCGCTAACATTGCTGATCCCTTCCGGATTCAGGATGGTCTCGCGAAGCCCGTTATGGAAGCGATGGGGTCTCCCTATGCTAACCAGGTCAACAGCACTCGACGGGTCGGAGGCAATAGCAACCTGCGCATTTCCTCAATTCCCGCCTGAGGAAGGGATCGGGTCTTGTTGCCTTAATAGGTGATCACACCACCCCATAGCATCGGTACTGCCGAGGAGACAGAAGCCCCTGATCGAACCAGATGAGGGGCTTCTCTGTGAACTATTGGAGAAAGACAGCTCCAGGCTTCTTTCGTTGATAGTCCTCTATCACCCGTTGCCAGAACCGCTGGGAAGATAGATTACCCTCCTGGGAGGTTACCTGCCACCTGCCCTCAAATCGATCAAACACTCGATGGGCCACCTCTCGCCCAATCCCCTGTCGTCGGTACTTGCTCAGAACAAAGAACTCCGCCATCTGCCAAAGCGGTTCATCTGCATCTAGCTCCAACTGTCTAACCAACACGAATCCGGCCAACGTCCCCTCTACCCGCACCAGAAACGGATACCGCCCAGCCTCCGTCCAGTAGTAGTCCAGATAGGGGTAGTCAAACAGCCCCTAGTCATTGATCTCCTTGCCATTGAACTCGCTGTAGTTATGCAGACACAGCTGCAACAGATGCCGTAACACGGGTTTATCCTCAACCTGGGCAGGCAGAATCTCAATCTTCATCCGCCTCTCCTCCCTTTTGCTGCAGGGGTTTGGCCATCATAATGCTGGGCTTTCCAACCCCTTCCGCATCCGGCAATATTCCCACAATGCAAAACCCCAGCCGCAACCAGAACCCACAGGGATGGGGAGCCAATTGATGAAAGTTGGCGATGGCAGCCCCAGGGTTTTCATACAAATCCACTCCCGACAGTGACGTGGCCCTGGTCTCATCGCTGGTACCAATCCAAAGGGTTAACGCTCCCCGCTGCCTGGCCCAGGCTTCAACGTGATTCACCATCCGTCGGCCCAGCCCGTTCCCCTGATAGGCTCTGGCGACAATTAAAGGATGAATCTCCAGCACCCGTTCGCTGAACTGTAGCGAAGCTCCGACCCAGGCCGCAACCCGATCGCCATCCAGCAGCACCTGGCTGATGCCCTCCCGTTTCAAACTTTCATGAACTTCTTCAATCGCTGCCTCGACGGTGGGCAACCAAATTTTCGAGATACTTTGAGATGCTTCAAACGCAATCTGCGCCGTCTGCTGAATCAGCTCCTTATCCTCAGGGATGAGGTCAACAATGCGGAAAGGCTGCATTTCAGGGTGATGCAATAGAGTAATCGCATTTTCCCACGACGAAGATGGACATTATTAAGGCTCCGACCCGGCAACAGATTCAGGCCGCCGTTGAGTGGTTATCCACTGGGCCTCACCTCAATCCAGATTTGGAATACGTTCTCAGCCTTATTTTGATGGGTCGATTGCCGCAGAATCAGGGAGAATTGCTGGCCATTGCCCATACCGCCGCTAACCCAGAAATTCTCGATCGCAGTCATATCTGTGGGGCCCTGATGGCAGGCCCAGACAACAAAAATGTCTCGCTGGCCGGGTGCGATCGCACCACCACCGACGCCCTCCTCCCCCTGGTGCAGTCCCGAGGCTGCCCCCAGCGCATTGCCACCTCATTCCCCAGCCGCGATTGGGTGCGCCCCCGCTTACTTCGGAGTTATCACCTCCAGCGAGAGTACACTTCGCTGATTATGGTCTGTACCCAGGTTCCCGCAGAGGGTAACGGGCGCTGGGCCACCCCTGACGACAAGCCTGCTCTGCAAGCCTATCTTGCAGCCAACCAGGCCGAGCGAGGTATCCGGATTGTGCCCGACGACTGGGAGGCACTGATTCAACAAAAGCGCGTGGCGGTCCTGGAGCACCAGGGGCAAGTGGTTTCTGTGATGAAACGGGGGGCAACGCTCCACCACGGCATGATTGTCGGAGCCTTCACCTTTGCCCCCTTTCGCCGCCAGGGCTTCGGCAGGCAGCTCCTCGCCTTTGTGCTGCGAGAGCTGTTTCAGGAGTTTTCGGCGGTGAAGCTCTGGGTTGATGATGATAATTGGGGTGCGATCGCCCTCTACAAATCTCTGGGTTTTCAGCCCGTGGGCTCCCACTACACTGGCTACTTTACCAATCGGTGATCGAGGTGCTCTCTGAAAAACGCCATGCAACTGTCGTTTATCCCCCTTGAACTGCCTGCTGAGCAAGACCTGTTGGTCGAATGGTTGACGAGCGATCGCTGGCCTTACCACGTCAATCCCTACCCCAGCCGAGAGCAAGTCCTGAGCTGGATTCAGGCGGGCATCTTTACCGGCACCGACCATCAAACCTTCTGGATAATGTCAAACTCCCAGGAGCGAGTTGGGTTTGTTCGCCTGTATGACCTGGAGGATGTCGATGATGGCTACCCCCTCTTCGACCTGCGGATTCGTGAAGCGTTCCGTGGAAAAAGCATTGGCAAGCAGGCACTCCAGTGGTTAACCCGCTATCTGTTCAACATCTGGCCTCAGTTAGATCGCATTGCCGGAACCACACGGGAAGACAACATCGCCATGCAGCGGGTCTTTCAAGCCTGCGGCTACGTCAAAGAAGGCCACTTTCGCAAGGACTGGCGCAGCTCCGAGGGGCAACGCTACGGCGCTCTGCAATACGCCATTTTGCGTGAAGATTGGGAGACTCATTCAGTCACCCCTGTAGCTTGGGACGACGATCAAGCAACAACCTGGAAAATTCGCCCTTACCGGCCATCGGACGAAGCCCAGTGGCTGCGCTGTCGGGTGCTGGCCTTTCTCGATACCGCCTACTTCGACAACGTGTATCGCGAGAAGGAGCATTTCGCCAATCTTCCCATAGAGCTGGTGGCCGAGTCAGATGGGCACATCATCGGCCTGATCGACATCGAATGTGAGGCGGAACCCGGCAGCGTTTGCTCGCCCCCAGCCACTCCTAAAATGGACGGGAAAGCAGGCATGATCTGGAACCTGGCCGTTCATCCCGACCACCGCCACCAGGGAGTAGGGAAAGCCCTGCTGAAAGCGGCGATCGCCCTGGCCCAACCCCTTCACCTCCGCCGCCTCGAAGCCTGGACTCGCGACGATGCCACTACCCTGCGGTGGTATGAAGCCCAGGGCTTTGAAAAGGTCGAGAGCTACTGGCATGTGTATCTAGAGGGTGGCGAAGTGGACACCGCTATAAGCATCGCCATCCCTGGCCTCATCCCCCGTCACCTGTTCGCCCATTATCAAGGGGATAATGCGGCTCAGATTCAGAAACGTTTTCGGCGGGTATACGAGTGCAGTCGCTACGACCTCATTCTCCGGTAAGCGTTTCAATATCTTCGCTCAGGGAATGGCGCAGGTAGTCTTGCTCTGGGCCTGAAAGGGTCACATCCCTCGGCAGCGCCTCCAGGGCAGCTTGGTAGGCGGCTCTGGCACTGGGCTTGTCCTTTAAGGTGTAATGGTAGAGGTCGCCCAGGGTTTCATGGGCTTTGGCAAATTCAGGAAAGTGGTGGTTGATGGCCTGGTATAAAGCGATCGCCTCCCCGTGCAATCCCCGTTCCTGCAAGGCACGTCCAACCTGCATCAGCATCGCTGTCGTGACCTGGGAGACATCCTGAGCGATTCGCTGGCATCCGGCTTCAGCGTCCTGGTGCAGAAACAGCTCAAGCAGGGAGGTGGCTGCGATCGCCACTGGCTCAGCACGACGCTCTTGAACGGCTAAGGCTTGACTATCCCGGTCCAGGGCGTGCAGGGTTGCCATCAAATTCTCAGAATTGGGTTCTTCTTTCAGATAGGCATTCAGGAACGCCAGAACGCTCTGACAAACAACCTGGGAGGTCGAACGGATCAGCGGCTCCTGTTCATCGACTCTATCCCCCGCCAAAGTTGAGGCGGTTGGCCCTGGGGTGACAAAATCGTTGTGCCCCAGGTGCTGGACGGTGACGTAGTAGCGATCGGCGTGGCTAAGGGTTTCATAGTGCTCAAACGTCACCGTTGGCGTCACCTTACTGAAAATCATCAGCGGCACCGAGAACCGTTCCGCCCGGCTCAACCGCTCCGCAATATTGCGATAGAGGTGGTCATAGGCCGGGTTCCACTCGCGGGTCGAGTCCAGGCTGACCACTGCCCCCACGTTCGCCTGGGCCTCGGCGGCATAGGCCAACACCGCCGAAGCGCCATAGCTGTGGCCGATCAATCCAATGCGGGCAGGGTCTACCCCATAGCGATCGCCCAGGGCGTTGATCACACAAGCCATGTCCTTGATCGAGCGATTCAGGTCAGAATCCACCCCAAACCACAGGCCATGCTCCGGTGGGTAGGCGCTGGTTGCGACCACGTACCCGTGGCTAGCGAGAAATTCCAACAGCACGGGATTGTCAACAATACTGCCGCCTAGTCCCTGATGGTAAATTACTGCCGGGTAGGAGCCATCTAGAGGCGGCGCGTTCAGGTAGCATCCCGTAGGCGTTTGCAGAAAGCGCTGAAAGGCATCGGTATCCGCCGCATCTAACCCAGACCAGCGCCGCTCGGCCTCGCGGGTAAAGCGATTGAGCTGTTCCACAAAGGCTTGCAGAGAATCATCCGGAGATGACACAGTGAGATAAGCCTCGTAGGGCATAGTGGCGGTATCCTCAGGAGGCTGCGCCGGATACCAAACCTGCACCACAATAGGGCGGCCTTTGAGCCGGGGTGTAGCCGCCCCGGGCTGAGTGCTGTGCAGGTCGTAGCGCCTGCTGTAGTCGTAGGCAATAAACGACTGAAACCCCACCGGGTAGGGGCCAGCGGGAAGTTCTCCCCATAGTGGCGGTGAGGGCATAGCTGATGAAGGGTTATACAACATTTTGACCATTCTCCCTGCCGCCTAATTAGCCGTCAGCGGTTCAAAATGGTAGGTCTTGCTCTCGCCACTCAGGGTATACCCGATCCCTTCATACATGCGGTTGGTTACCCCATTGGCTTTGTCGGCGTAGAGGCAGCAACGCGGTTGGCCATCCTCCAGTAGTCGCTGGGTCAGGGCTGCGGTACAGGTTTTGCCGTACCCTCGCTGTCGATGCTCTGGCGGCGTGTAGATGATAGACAGCCGAAACCCATGTTCCGTCTGTCCAATCCGGCACCCCATCGCCACGGGCTGACCGTCATGCCAAAGAAAGGCATTTCCCCGCTCAATTTGCCCTTTTGCCCAGGCGTCACTATCTGTAGCAGAGTCTCCCAACGCTTCTAACCCAAAAGCCGTAAACCATTGGCTGACCAGGGCCAGGTCTTTCTCTGTCGCCGGTTCTAAATGGCCTTGCGCCCAGATAAACGGACGGATGGTTTCTAGCTGGTAGGCACAGACCGTCATCCCCAGATAGGCCGATTGACCACTCAGCGATTGCCATACCTGAACAAAATGCTCTGCCACTTCAGTCGGGGCATTTAGCCTGGATAAAGAGCCGTAGCGCTGGTTGAGATACTCCGCCAGTCGCGTCACCCCCTCCAGCGACGTCAATGACGTCATCGAGAGTGCCCGGCCCGGCAACAGCATCCCTACGCCCACCAGAGCTGCGTCTGATTCAAGCGTGATCAGGGCAGTCTCAGCCTCAAACCGCTCTGGCTTTTGCAAAAGTGAGTAGCAGGAGGACAGCATCCTGTGGTGCAACGCTTCATTGCGCCGCAGGAAATCTCGAACTCGCAGGTTGGAGGTATAGGCATTCGAGTGTTGAATAACGTCCATGGGTATTGTGTCAGTGTCATTCGACCTCAAATAGCTGATCTCGATACTCTAGGGCTCAACCGATAGACGCGTTGGTTATGGCTGAAAATCTTACGCTGATTCGACTGGCGATCGAGCATCGGCCTCTCCTGCTGGCAATGCTTGAGGGGGTGCGTCCCAGTCTTGCAAGACTCATTATGAGAAACAACGATTCAGATACGCGTATCGTTGGCGCAGAACTTGCTGCACATTGTCTTCCGCCCACTGAGCCCCTGAAATCTTGACCCGCTGCCCAATTTGTTTGACGGTTGACTCAATCTCGCCCGAGCCCACAGAGATGCCTTCAGCGTGGTAGTAGGCATAGTTGACGATGCGGTGCCGATGTTTGGCTAAATACCCGATAAATCGGTCCACTCGCTCATGGGACCAGCCCCTAAACTGCCGCACCGCCGCGTCGACATCCCCGCGCCAGAGACACGACTCTACAGCGTCTAACCGCTGCTGTGAGCCACCGACCTTGCCTAGATTCTCCATAAGATGGTACCAGTCCAGAATCTCAATCCGCTGCACTGACGGCTCGATCTGGGCAACCAAGTTCCAAATCCCGTCGTGACCATCGCCCAAGCACACGAGCGGTGATGCTAACGGCTGCTGGTTAACCCATTCCACCAACGCATCGTTTGCTTTGAAGAATGCGGCAACGCAGCACTGGTGAAGGTTGACGGCCTTGTAATCACGCCACTCACTCGGTTGGCCGTCAGGGGTCCGTAAGCGCACCTTACCCCCATCGAGGCTCATCGCTTTGACCCCGTTATCGACCTGCTCGTCTGGAAACTCCTGGCGGTGTACCAACCGCTGCTGAGTGCTCTTGGAAACCGCTATCCCCGTAAGCACGGCAATATCCTCGGCGGCATGCGCGTAGGCCTCGTTAGCCCTCAGCAGCAAGCAACACCGCTCTAGCTGAGGGCTCCATTGGGTGCGGGCTTTGAGACCGAGCCGATGCCCCTGCGGCTCACTGAGGCTTAATCGGCCAATGATGCTGGTGACGTTTCGCTGTCGCCCGCGGGTTGTGCCGCTGCTTGTGCGGATAAAAAATGGCCGAGCGCTGGCCCCACATGCTCCAGCAAATGACCACGGACGGCGGTTTCGATGCCCCCCAGGGTCTTCACGGCCTCGGGGTCGGTCTCCTCGTACAGTAAGGCCGCTAACTCATCGGTGAGCGCCTTGAGGCGGGCTTGTTTGCCTTCATCCATAGGACTGAACAGTAACGAATTCGATGCTCTCACCGTAGCGCTGATGCCGTCTTATGAGGATAAGCATTAGTGCTCATTACATAACTGGGATGCACCCTGCTTGAGGATTATCAAACCGCTGGGGAACAGTTCCTTCCTCAGCCCCTGCTAGAGCAGCTTCAGACCGATTTTGCCGCATTGGTGCAGCAGTTTTGCTCGGCTGAGGCTGAGCAAAATTTACCGGCAGGTCAAGTACCACAGTCCACGCTGTGGTTGCTGCACAACCAGACTGAACTGCTGGGTCGCGTCAACTTGCGGCATCGGTTAACTCCAGCCCTTGAACACCATGGCGGACACATCGGCTACTGCATTCGTCCGTCCCGGCGGGGACAGGGCTATGGCACTAAAATGCTAGCGCTAGCTCTGGACGAAGCCCGGCGGCTCGGGTTGTCCAAAATCCTGATGACCTGTGATGTGGACAATTTAGCCTCAGCCCGAGGCATTGAGAAGAATGGTGGAATGCTGTTCAGCCAGGGGGTTTCGGATGTGTCTGGCCAACTGATTGCCCGGTACTGGATTGCGCTATGAACCCGCTGAGAACCGACTACATTGCCCACGATCGCATCTACCAACGGCTCAAGACAGAAGGAGCCTTTGGTTGGACCTCAGAGAGCGATCAGACCCAGGTTGTCCAGCCTCGAATTGTGCAGGCGATCGCTCGCCTTGTCCTCGCACCCGGTAGCCGCATTCTCGATTTGGGCTGTGGCACAGGCGATATTGCTATCTGGCTGGCAAGCCAGGGGTATGCGGCCTATGGAATTGATATTGCTCCCAGTGCGATCGCCTGGGCTAAGGAAAAAGCTCAAGCCCAACAGTCCCAGGTTCAATTCACCGTTGGCAGCGTGCTGGACCTGGCGGTCTATGAGGATGACTCTTTCGATCTGGTGGTTGATGGCCGCTGCCTGCACTGCATCATTGGTCCAGACCGAGCCCACACGCTGGCCAATATTTATCGGGTGCTGAAGCCCAGCGGGGGCTTTCTACTTCAGAGTATGTGCGGCGAGGTGGTGGAGGATTCTCCCATGCGGCCAACTTTTGACCCTAACTCTTGCTGCACGATGAATGATCAGGGCATTGCTACTCGCTACATTGGCTCAGCGTCTGCCATCCTTGAGGAGCTGACGACAGCAGGCTTTAGCATTGACAATTGGCATGTCGTCCCCCGTGAAGGCCCCCATGACCAGGATGATTTAGTGGCCCTGGCGGTTAAACCGAACGCCTAACTGGCCGTCCTTATCTATCCAAATCTACGGTAGACGTCTGATGTGTTCGAGATGGAGTGGGGATTTTGCCTTTCGAGTTCAATGGATTTGCCATATGTTCTAAGTCTCGCTGCATGGCTGCGATCGCCTTCTCCGAAAATGACTGTCCCTTCGCTACTTCCCTTGCCACTTCAGTTATCCGGCTCAAATACCCCTCCGGTCTCCCTAATGCCACTGCTGCTCCATGCCACCGCCAGAGCTGGGCCAACTCCGGGCGACTCTGCTGCCACCCATTGCCACTGCCGTCTGGATTGACCAGCACCTCATTCCAGTCCTTGCCCTGATTCGGTGTCAGCCGCTCAATCCCCGGCACCTACTGCGCCATCCGCCAGGCCATCACCTCCCCCGCCACATCGGCATCAAACGCCGCCGCCACCATCCCCCCACTCCGCAGCACCGTCTTTAATGCTTCGACTGGCACCCCACCAGAGCCATCGGTCGAGAGGTAAATTGCCACCCCTGCCGATCCTCGCTGCGCCCGATCCAGCATCGCCAGCGACATTGCATCGATCGGCGACTCCACCAGCAGCACCCGGTTCACCGGCCCCTGCCCCGTGCCAATCCAAAACCATCCCCGGTTTCTAGCCGAGCCCGGCGCTAGCCCATGGAAATAGTTCTCATCTCCCCAAGTTCCTCGCAAACTGGCCCCAATGACCTCGCCCCGACTCCAGGTTTGAGCCTGCAACTGGTGGCGCAGAAATACGGCATTCTGGTGGTCATCGGCAAAGATCAAACCCCGCTCATGGAGCCGATCCACCAGCACTGCCGGTAGCTTGCGGGTTTCCACCAGATACTCACGCACCCCGGTCCAGCGATGTTCATTTGTGGCGGGCATCTCCAACACCCTAGGCTCTCGCTCTTTAGTTTGGGCATAGGTCGCTACGTGAGTAGGCCGTTGAGATAAGTCTCTTCCTGACAGCCACTCCACCGCCTGCTTGAACTCTGCTCCTTGAACATGCATGACTAGGTCGATCGCGCCTCGCCCCCCGGAATCCGCTAACCAATCCATGAACAGCGGCCCGCTGATACTGATGATGTGGTCGCCATTGCGCCATTTGTGTTTGTCGTGGCGATCGCATTCCAACCCCAAATGCGCCGCCACATCCTCTAAATCCGCTCCCCGCACCTCATCGGCAATCTCTTGTAGCGTTGGCCCCTGAACCAGTTTTACGGGGTTAGTCTGGGGCAGATTCTGAGATGGCGGGGGCACTGCTGTCGCTGGCTCCTGCTGCCACAGCGGATCTGGGATTGGTCGTGATCCTGGGCCAGCAGGGTGCCCTGTCCGAAATGGCTCCACATCAAACAAGCTCTGCGCCTGAAACTCAGGTTCTTCAGTGGCTGGAGCATCAACGACAGGTTCGGCTTCAAGCTGAGGTGGTTCCTCTACAACGAGGGCAAGCGATTGATGGGGGTGGACAGCGATCGCCCCCTCCCCCTCTACGATCACCACCTCCCCCTGCTGGGTCAACCTGTCCAAATACTTGTGTAAACTCTGCACCGGAAATCCCGCCATCCGTACTCGTCCGAGTTCCTTCACCCCAGACTCCATGCTGGTGCCAATCATCTCCAGATGCTCGATCAAGGGTCGAGCCCCGTCGAGAAACGCCTCATAAAACCGCTGGTCTGGCGACTTCACCAGCACGATCGCATCGGGATACTGGTCTTTCACCTCCAGGTATTGGCGCATATCACTCGGCATCCGCGATCGCTCATCCTCCGGTTCCTGTGGGGACACCACCTTTACTTCGGGTGCTGCCTGAGCCTGTATCTGAGCCTTCGCAGCCTCCGCAAACCCCTGCTGCACGATGTTTTTGGAGAACATCTGGGCAAAAGTGCGATCGGGCAGCCGCGACTCCCCCCCTCGAAGACTCTGCACCGCCGTCTCCTTAAACTCGATGTGCGCCTCGCCCCGCACCCGAAACACCATCTCCGAGTCGATGAACATATCTCCGTTTTGGGTCAGGTAGTGGGTCAGGTACAGCTCATCGCCCTGCCGCTCTACCACCAGCGGGATGAATGGCTCATTCTCAATGCGCAGATGAAACTCCTGGGAGGTCATTACCTCCTGCTCAATCCCCGCATTTCTCAAAAACCGCAGAATCCGCTTCTCCAGTTGGCCCATTGGGGGCGGATTGGGTACGGCTGGAGACGCCAGACTGTCTGCTGGTTCTACCGGTTCTGAACTGGCTTGACTGGCGATCGCAGGCACAACCGGCTGAGAAACAACCGGGGGCTTCACCACCTCCACCTCCACCTTCTCTAGCGTCGGCAACTCCACCCCCATCAACTGTCGTGCCACCTCCTTAAACTCAAACGCTGCCAGGGTGTAGTTTCGCTGGTGCATCACCACCCCCAGCACTCGCTCCAGTCGTTCTGGGGGAATGACGACTTCCATGCGATCGGCCACCGAATAAAAATCCGACCCCGCCGCCGCAATTAGTTCCTCGTCCAGGTAGTACCGCCCACCCGACTCCTTCGATTTCGGCGCTTGCAGAATGAACCCCTCCCCCGCCTGCTGGGGCTTCAGCAGCAATAACTCATCCAGCGTCTTCACCGTTCCCTGCCGGTTGGTCAGCTCTGTGAGGAACCGAAACAATAGGTGTTCTGGATATTCTTGGTGATATCGCTCACTAGGAACGTCGCCCCAAAGCCTCCTTCCCCCAACTTGCTTTCAACGCGGTACTTTTCAGCTAATACATCGCCTTTTTTCAAGGTAGAAAGTTTTTTCTTCCGGGGCGGGGCGGCAGCAGGGGCTGGGGGTACCGGTTGGGTAAGCACAACTTCGGTTTGGTTGGATCGCTGTAAACCTCCAGCTAAAGCAACGCTACCACCACCTACCAGTCCCATTCCAGTGATAAATCCGTTACCGCTAAGCAGGCCGAGCACCATAGTGGCGACTCCACCAATAAGGCCGTAGCCGACGAGAGGGCTACCTTTTTTCTGGCTCGGTGCAGGCTGGGGAGCAGCAGGTTGAGGGGTCGTGGCTCTCTTAGCCTGCTGTTGCCGCTGTAGCTTCAGGGAAGCACTGGCTGATGCCTTGGCCTGATGAGGGGACTGTTTAGCGGGGTCACTCATAATTCCGGCACTAGAGTTGGTTCACTTACAGTTCCCACCGTTGGCGGAGAAAAACCGGATTAAACGCATTGGGGTGATCTGCCACAAAACTCATTGGTCTCTAATAAACCTCTGCATTTGCCGGATAAGCGTTGCATTCTGGGGACAATAGAGTATCGCTAAGGTGACTGAAACTACATGGTTAGTCTCGAAGACCTGACTAAGGGCAGCATTATTCTGGGTATTTTGCCAAATACCCCAGTCACCATTGTCAGTACCGAGTGGATGGGCGATGACGCGCTGGTGATTGTCTATCGCCAGGCCAACGGTGACGTTGATCAGGAGATTCTGTATCGCGATCGCGAGCCCGATCTTGACCTCGTCCATGCCGACCAACCCTGGAGCTTCACGGGCGATGGCGAAAAGCTGCGTCTGGTCTCTGAGGCCCACCGCATTCGTCTAGCCCACCTGTTCGACCCGCTGCTGGCGGTGCACACCTCGATGGTGGAGCCGTTGCCGCACCAGATTACTGCGGTCTATGGTGAGATGATTCCTCGGCAACCGCTGCGTTTTTTGCTGGCGGATGACCCAGGGGCGGGCAAAACTATTATGGCTGGGTTGCTGATGCGGGAGTTGCTGATTCGTGGCGACCTGCACCGCTGCTTGATTATTTGCCCTGGCAGTCTGGCAAACCAGTGGCAGGATGAGCTGTACCAGAAGTTCCATCTGCCCTTTGACATTCTCACCCGCGATCGCATCGAGGCAGCCCGCACCGGCAACGCTCTGGGTGAAATTCCCTTTCTCATTGCTCGCCTAGATCAGCTCAGCCGTAGCGATGATCTGCTGGCTAAGCTCAAACAGACCGACTGGGATCTGGTGGTCTGTGACGAGGCCCATAAAATGTCAGCCTCTTTCTTTGGCAAAGAGATCAAAGAAACCAAGCGCTACAAGCTGGGCAAGATGCTGGGCGATATCACCCGCCATCTGTTGTTGATGACGGCGACCCCCCACAACGGCAAGGAAGAAGACTTTCAGCTGTTTATGGCGCTGCTAGACAGCGATCGCTTTGAGGGACGGTTTCGCAATGGCGTGCATGCCAGCGACACCAGCGACCTGATGCGGCGCATGGTCAAAGAAGACCTGCTCAAGTTTGATGGCAAGCCCCTATTTCCAGAGCGGATTGCCACCACAGTAGGCTACAAGCTCTCAGAGTTAGAAGATCACCTCTACCAGCGGGTGACCGATTATGTGCGGGAGGAATTTAACCGGGCCGAAAGTCTAGGCAACGATGGCCGCAAGGGAACCGTCGGCTTCGCTCTGACCATCCTACAGCGGCGACTGGCCTCTTCTCCAGAGGCAATTTATCAGTCGCTAAAACGGCGGCGAGAACGGCTGCAAAAGCGCGTGCAGGAAGAAGAGCAACGCAAGCGCTCCCTGAGTGATCTGCTGGACTTTGGTCCCACCCTCGCGGTGGAAGACATTGAGGACGATTTTGATGACTATGCCGATGATGAGCGAGAAGCCGCCGAACAGGAAGTGGTAGACCAGGCCACAGCAGCCCAAACCATTGCCGAGCTAAGGCTAGAGATTGCCCAACTGGAAGAACTGGAGTCGTTGGCGCAGCGGGTGCGGCGCGGTGGCAACGATCGCAAGTGGGATGAATTGCGCAAACTGCTCCAGGATGAGCCAACCATGTTTACGGAGCAAGGGCATCGGCGCAAATTGGTCATCTTTACCGAACACCGAGATACGCTGAACTACTTGATTGACCGCATTCAAGTACTGCTGGGCCGTCCGGAAGCGGTGGTCACGATCCACGGCGGTCTGCGACGAGAGGAGCGCAAACAGGCCGAAACGGCGTTTAAGCAAGATGTGCAGGTGCAGGTGCTGATCGCCACCGATGCGGCTGGGGAAGGCATCAACCTCCAGCGTGCTCACCTAATGGTGAACTACGACCTGCCCTGGAACCCCAACCGGCTAGAGCAGCGGTTTGGCCGCATTCACCGGATCGGCCAAACGGAGGTGTGCCATCTGTGGAACCTGGTGGCCGCAGAAACCCGAGAGGGTGATGTCTACTTTTCGCTGCTGAAGAAGCTGGAGGTGGAGCAGAAAGCCCTGGGTGGTCAGGTGTTTGATGTGCTGGGGCGGGCGATCGCCGGGAAAGAACTGCGACAGCTGTTGATTGAGGCCATTCGTTACGGCGATCGCCCCGACATTAAAGACCGATTGAACCAGGTGGTGGAAAACCGGCTTGACCAAACCCGCCTGCGCGAACTGCTAGACGAACGTGCCCTGGCCCGTGACTCTATGGATGCCTCTAAGGTGCAGCAAATTCGCGAAGACATGGAGCGGGCCGAGGCGCGGCGGTTACAACCCCGCTTTGTGGCGGCATTTTTTCTAGAGGCGTTTCAGCAATTAGGGGGGCGGGTCAACCCGCGAGAGGCCAAGCGCTACCAGGTCTCCCATGTGCCCTCGGCCCTGCGCAGCCGCGACCAGCAGGTTGGACTAGGCGAACCCATCCTGCGCAGCTATGAACGCATTTGCTTTGAAAAAGACGTGATCAACCTGGCGGGTAAACCAGGGGCCACCTTCCTCTGCCCTGGGCATCCGCTACTGGATGCGGTGATTGATCTCACCCTAGAGAAGCATCGAGACCTGCTCAAACAGGGGGCGGTGCTGGTGGATGCCAGTGACCTCAACGAGCAGCCCAGGGTGCTGGTCTACCTAGAGCACAGCATTCAAGATGCCCGCACCGACTCGGCGGGGCGACGGCGGGTGGTGTCGCGACGTATGCAGTATGTCGAAATTGACCCAGATGGGCACATCGTCAATGCGGGGTATGCCCCTTACCTCGACTATCGGCCTTTGCTCGATGGCGAAAAACCCTTGGTGGAACAACTGCTAGGGGCCGACTGGCTCAAGCAAGATCTAGAGGCCCAGGCCAAAACCTATGCCGTTAAACACCTGGTGCCGCAGCACGTCCAAGACCGGCGCGACCAGCAGGGCGACCTGATCGACAAAACTAGAGCCGCTGTGCAGGAACGACTGACCAAAGAAATTCTCTATTGGGATCAGCAGGCCGAAAAGCTAAGACAGCAGGAGGCCGAGGGCAAACCCAATGCCAAGCTTAATTCTGAACGAGCCAGGGCCAGGGCCGATGAACTGCAATCCCGGCTGGAGCGGCGGATGGATGAACTGGCCCGCGAACAGAAGTTGGCCCCCATGCCACCCCTGGTAGTGGGCGGAGCCCTGGTTGTACCCCTAGGGTTGCTGCAACGGCTGCAGGGCAAGCGCGATGTTACCGCTAGTCTGTTTGCTAAGGAAACCAAACGGGTGGAGCTAGCCGCCATGGCGGCGGTGATGGCGGCTGAGCGGCAACTGGGCCATGAACCCAAAGACATTATACTAAATCCGGATAACATACCCCCGAAAGGATCGGGCTCTTCATGCGGGCCACCAGTGATAGTTGGTCAAGGCTTTAATCTCGGATTGCATTGACAGCAAGGTGCGGCAGCGAGCCTCAAGGA
>NZ_JBNXVS010000031.1:0-75526 GCF_050565655.1 Nodosilinea sp. AN01ver1
CAGGCGACGATCCCCAAAAGCACTGCCCTCCAACGTTTCAGCGTGAATCATAATAGGATTCTTCACGGCGATTGCCCCATGATTACTGCCGCATCCTACTACAACATGACTTATGTGTACTTAGTAGCCCAGGAGGGAGAGGGGCTGGGGGTGAGGGGAAATAACTCAGTCGAGTACTCCATATTCATCAATGTCGTCCATGACTGATCTCCTCCCCTCCTGGAACAATGGCATCGCCAGGCAGGCCATCCTCGACTTTGTGGCCCGAGTGATCACGGAGAATGGCCCTGACTTTGTGCCCCCAGCCGATCGCATTGCCACCTTCGACAACGACGGCACCCTCTGGTGCGAGTACCCGATGTACGTGCAGGCGTTCTTTGTGTTTGATCGCATCAAAACCCTGGCCGCCCAAAATCCCCATTGGTATACCCAGGAGCCGTTCGCCTCGGTGCTGAAGGGCGATCTCAAAGCGGCCCTGGCGGGGGAAGAGCACGCGCTGATGGAGCTGGTGATGGCCACCCACGCGGGTATGACGACGGATGAATTTACGGCGATCGTGAAAGACTGGCTGGCGACGGCGAAGCACCCCATCACGCAAAAGCTGTTTACCGAGATGGTGTATCAGCCGATGCTGGAGCTGCTGGACTATCTGCGATCGCACGACTTCAAAACCTTCATCGTCTCCGGCGGCGGGGTGGAATTTATGCGGCCCTGGGTGGAGCGGGTCTACGGTATTCCCCCTGAGCAGGTGATTGGCAGCAGCATCAAAACTCGCTTTGAGCGGCGCGAGGGTAAACCCGTTATTGTGCGCCTACCAGAGCTGCTGTTCTTTGACGACAAGGAAGGCAAACCCGCCGCCATTCAGCACTACATTGGTCGCCGACCGATCGCGGCCTTTGGCAACTCCGATGGCGATTTGCAGATGTTGCAATGGACCACCGCTGACCCCGGCCCCAGTCTGGGGCTGATTGTGCGGCACACCGATGGCGATCGCGAGTTTGCCTACGACAAATCTGCCATGGGCAGCCTGGATGTTGCCCTGACTGAAGCCCCTCAGCAGGGCTGGGTGGTGGTGGATATGAAACAGGATTGGAGGCAGATATTTGCCTTTGAGTCGTAACGGGTACAGTGAAAAGAGCGGCAGGAAATCAGGTAGACCATGCAAACCACGACACTGTATGACCAGGACTTCTATGCCTGGACTCAACGCCAAATCGAGCTGCTGCAAGCCCAGCAGTGGAACCAGGTGGACATCGAAAACTTAATTGAGGAGCTGGATTCGTTGGGCAAGCAGCAGCGCCAGGAGCTACGCAACCGTCTGGGGGTGCTGCTGGGGCATCTGCTCAAGTGGCACTATCAGCCTGAGGCTCGTTCTAAAAGTTGGTTCTACACCATCAAGGAGCAGCGGGAGCGCATTCATGACCACTTGGCTGAAAATCCTAGTTTGAAACCTTACTTACCGAGCGCCATCACCAAGGCATACCAAGATGGATTGAACCTGGTAGGGCGAGAAACCCCCCTCGATCCTAGACAGCTGCCTCAATCCTGTCCTTTCTCTGAAGCTGAGATTTTTAATCAGCCAGTAGAACTGGAAGAATAGTCGGCGTGGCTGAATAGTAGTCAGAATTTGTGAAATTTACTGCTTCTAATTGAGTCCTTAACGAATCCTGAATCAGCCGCGCTACCCCATGCAAACCCGACCCCTAGCCAAGTCCCCCGGTCGCCCCCCCGCCAAAGACATGGTGTGGATACCGGGCGGCACTTTTATCATGGGCTCTGACCACCACTACGCCGAAGAAGCCCCGGCCCACCGGGTCACCGTAGACGGCTTTTGGATGGACAAATACCTGGTCACCAACGCCCAGTTTCAAAAGTTCGTTAAAGCCACGGGCTATGTCACCGTGGCCGAGCGCCCCACCAACCCCGACCACTACCCCGGTGCCCAGCCCGAGCTGTTGGCCCCCTCCTCCTGCGTGTTCGTGAAGCCCGATCGCCCCGTAGACAGAGGCAGCCACTACAACTGGTGGGCCTACGTTGCCGGGGCCAACTGGCGACGCCCCGAAGGTCCCGGCAGCAGCATTAAAGGGCGCGAAAACCATCCCGTAGTGCATGTCGCCTATGAAGATGTAGCCGCCTACGCCCAGTGGATGGGCAAAGACATCCCCACCGAGGCCGAGTGGGAGTTTGCCGCCTGGGGCGGGCGCAAAAATGCTGAGTTTGCCTGGGGCAATGAGCTGCACCCCAGCGGCAAAATGATGGCCAACACCTGGCAGGGCGAGTTTCCCTGGCAAAACCTCAAGACCGACGGCTACGAAGGCACATCACCAGTAGGGGCGTTTGCGCCCAATGGCTACGGCCTCTACGACATCATCGGCAATACCTGGGAGTGGACTACCGACTGGTACCAGGAGCACCGCCAGATCAAGCAAGACACCTGCTGTGGCGAACGGGTGAACCCGCGCGGCGGCGATCGCGACGCCAGCTACGACCCCCAAACGCCAGCGGTCAAAATTCCCCGTCGGGTGATCAAGGGGGGCTCGTTTTTGTGCGCCCCCAGCTACTGCCGCCGCTACCGCCCCCCGGCCCGGATGGCTGAGCCGATCGATACCTCCACCTGCCACCTGGGGTTTCGGCTGATCGTACGACGGAGCACGCCATGACCCCAGACCTTCCCTTGCCCCGCCGCGATCGGCTCACCGCACCAAAGGCCGCCGCCATTGCGGGCATTTTGTTCTCGGGGTTGTTTATCACCAGTTTGGTGCTTTTTTTGGCGGCCCTCCCCGCCAACACGACGACCTCAGAGATAGTGAACACCCATCGGCAAACGCTGACTGTGGGGTTAAACCTGCTTCCCTTTGCGGGCATTGCCTTTCTGTGGTTTATGGGGGTGGTGCGCGATCGCCTGGGCAGCAGCGAAGACCAGTTCTTCTCGACGGTGTTTTTGGGCAGCGGGCTGTTGTTTATTGCCATGCTGTTTACCGGCACGGCGGTGATGGGCAGCCTGCTGAAACTCTACGCCAGCGAGCCCAACCCCCAGATTGCGGCCAGCTACTATGCGATCGGTCGTACCTTTGCCCAAGAAATCGTGATCAACTACGCCATTCGGGCAGCCGGGGTGTTTATGATTTCCACCGCGACCCTGTTTTTGCGCACGGGGGTGCTGCCCCGCTGGCTGTCATTTTTGGGCTACGGCCTGGCCTTGGTCATGCTGTTTCGGGTGGGCCACATCGATCGCCTGGGCTGGGTGGTGCTGTTTTTGCCGCTGTGGATTCTGTTGATTAGCGTCTATGTGTTGATCGACAACTATCGCCGCCAGGTGAAGACTGTGCTCTGAAAGCGGCCCCAGCTCATCGGTTCAGTGCTGACCAAGGAATAGATAAATGCTGGAATCTTTAGAGGACCTGATTATCCATGGGGCGAGGATACTAGCGCTGATTCTGGAGGGCATTTCGGTAGTCTGCATTTTGGCGGGGCTGCTGACCACGCTGCAACTGGCGGCCCAGCAGCGGTGGGGGCGCTATTTTCGCAAACAGCCCACGGCCTACGACCCAGAGCTTTCTCTGGCCAAAGTCAGGCTCAACTTTGGTCTGTGGCTCTCCCTGGCCCTGGAGTTTCAGCTGGGGGCCGACATTGCCAACACTACCGTTGCCCCCTCCCTAGACGCCCTGGGCAAGCTGGCCCTGCTGGCCGTTGTGCGCACCTTCCTCAATGTGTTTTTGGCGCGGGAATTAGAGGCCGAAAAAACCGCTATTCACCTCGCTCGACAGCCTTCATCAACCCTAGAGTTATCCTCCTAGCGCCATGCCGCCTTTCCCCCCGCCGCCAGTGCCCGAACCCTACAACCTCAACAATGAACTGGCTAAGGAGCGCAGTCGGGCCGCCGCCGAGCGCACCCTGATGGCCTGGATTCGCACGGCGCTATCGCTGATTGGCTTTGGCTTTGGCATCGATCGCATTGTGGTGGCGGTGCAGAACAGTCGGCTGGCAGACAGCGATCGCGCCGATCTGAGCGTGCGCCTGCTGTCTATCGGGTTCATTGCGATCGGCAACATCGCTCTGCTGGTGGCGGTGCTTCAGCATCAGCAGGTTTTGAAGCGTCTGCGCCGCAGCGACTTTCGCTACGACCCGCCTATCCCCATCGCCACCATTACGGCCATTAGCCTGTTGATCGTTGGCACCCTGGCGCTGTTGACCCTGCTTTCGGGGTAGCGCTCGTTAGCAACCTCTAGCGGTCTGCCAAACTCTAAACCTCTCCGGTTTCAGACACGCCGATGATGGGTTCCTCCGTGGTGATAAAGGGGGTACGCCGCAGCCGGTTGTCGGTGCCGACAATGGTCAGGCGGTAGTCATAGGCGCGGCGAGTGGGGTCTTTGAGCGCCAGCCGCAGGGATAGGGGGGCGATCGCATCGCCAGCCAAGATCAGCCGTTCGTCGCGGTGGTAGCGGTTGGCATCGTCGGTATAGCGAATGTCGATATACACCTGCCGCACGGCACCGGGGGCAAACAGCGGCACAAACTCCAAATCAAGCGCCCCCTCAAACAGATCGTTAATGGGGATGGCCGTGGCCTGACTCTCGGCCAGGTCGGACTGCTGGGTCGAGCCATCTTTGAGGTGGTAGACGCAGCGATAGCGGTAGGTTCGCGCTTCTGGCACCTCCAGCCGCAGCCGCCAGAATTGCTCGCCCGAGGCGGCGGTAAAGGTCAGGGTTTGCTGCCGCTGCCAGCCGGTGGGGCTGTCGTAGATTAGCTGCAGGTCAACGGCCTGAATTATGCCCCAGTCGACTCGGTTGGCAAAGGCGCGCAGTTCTAAAAAGCCCAGGTGCTCGAAGGGGTTGATTTGCAGGGTGCGGTCTTCGGTCGGCTGGGGCGGCAGGCTGTAGGTATAGGCGTGGCCATCCCAGTCGGAGCCGGGGTCGAAGTGGTACTGCACGCCGTAGGTGTAGGCGGTGTCGAAGCGCTGGTTGAGAAAGGTTTCAAACAGCTGCCGGGGGGCGGCACCGGGCTCAAAGATAAAGTCGGCGTGCTTGTGGCTGCGGGGCTGGGCCGGGTCGCCGTAGTCGAGGGAAACCTGGGCCGAGGTCAGGCCGATGCGCTGGAAGTCGATGGGGGCATCGACCGTCACCTGCAATACCCGGAAGAAGGGATCGTCGAGATCGACCTCGACAAAGTGCTTTTCGGCGTCACTGAGATCGGCTACCAGCAGGCCGATTAAGCCCTGGGGTGCGTAGGTGCGCTGCACGGCCTCGGTGCGGTTGTAGTGGAAGGTGACGGTCTTTTGCTCCTCCTGGCGCAGGTACTTGAGCTTGAAGGTGATGGCGGGTTCGCCTGCGATCGGGGTTGGGGTGGTGGGTGTAGTGGGTGTTGTAGGTGTAGTGGGCGTTGTCGGTGTCGTAGGAGTGGTAGGTGTGGTGGGTGTTGTAGGTGTGGTGGGTGGGACGGGGGCGGCGGCGCGGGTGAGGGTGGCGCGGATTTCGGCGCGGGGGCGATCGATTACCTGGCCGGTGATTTCGGCGACGCGATCGCGCTCATCGCCGCTGCGCCCCGCTGCGGCTGCTCGACTGTGGCCCTGCCCGGCGGCGCTGCCGCTAACGCTGGTTACCAGGGGCGAAACAATACCTGCGGCTACCTGCCGCCGCCGTTGGGACAGCGATCGGTTGTGGGCCTCTTTACCGACATTGCCTTCGTAGCTGGCGTGTCCCTCGATAGCGACCGCCTTGGGCACGGTGAGCCGGTTCATTGCCCAATCGCGGAGCTGCTGGGCGTTGCCTGTGGTCTGTCGGCCTGGGGTACTGGCGAGGGTAGGCCGGGTGGCGTCGGCGCTGGTAAAACGGGCATCCGGCGGGTTGGGCGCGTTGTTGAGGTAGCTCACGTAGCGGGCCGAGGTGGTTGACCATCCCCCCGCCGCTGGCTTGTCGTAGTCAAAGAAGAGATGGAAAGTCTCGTTAACGGTGGTTTGGGGATATTCCACCACCACGTTGGTCGGGGTGCCAGGAACGACATCTACCGTGAACTGATGGCTGGCGTCGAGCGATTCGCGAAGCGATCCGTCCCGGAATCGCACCGCCCCGTTCACCTTCACCACGGTCTGGCTGGTGGCCCCCTGCACAGTTAGGGTTTCGGTAGTGCCCGAGGTGGCGGGGGTGTGCAGCAGCCCGTAGCCCTCCGGCAGCGGGTCGGGGATAGAGACTATCGCCATCTGGGCAGGCTGGTGGGCCGGGGCGCTCTGGTTAGCGGGCGTGTCCGTGTTGGAGCGCGTCCCTTCGGAACGAGTTGCCGCCGCGTTAGTGTTTCCTGCGCTGGACGAGCCACGTCCAGAACTCCCTGACGATCCGCCAGAACCGCTAGGGCCAGAGGATCCTGAGGATGCGCCCGGCCCGGAGGAGCTGCCGGAACTCGAAGACCCTGACCCCGTAGAACCGCCAGAACCGCCCGCTCCCGAACTAGAACCGCCGGAACCGCCTGAGCCGGAACCGGGAGCGGGGTCGGCGGGTAGGGTCATGCGGCCTCCGGCAAACTCGCCGGGGGTGAGTGAGGGGGTAAACCAGCTCTGCAACAGGTTGTCTTTAAAGAAGTCGAGCGCCCACTTTTCTTTTTCGGCGCGATCGCTGGCGTCGGTGTAGCTAATCACCTCAATCTTGATCGCGCCGTCCTGCACCAGCTTCTCAAAACCCGCCTCCAGACCGACTTTGACAAAGTAGTACTGGCCGCTGAGGCTGGCGCTGAAGTGGTCGTACACCCGCTTCAGGTCGGCGGTAATTTTTACATCTAGGGCCGGGCGCAGGGCGGTGTACTTGAGGTTGTAGAGCACTCCCACCGGGGTCGTACCCTGCTGAAACGCCTGCTTGAGAATAATCGCCCCCTCCTGGCTCAGGGTGAGGCCAAAGTGGGCCGAGTTATTGACATCCAGGGAGGGAACGGTGGCCCCCAGAATTTTCTCCACGGCGTTGAAGCTGCCGGGGCCAGCGGGGCTGGCGATCGTGCCGCCTGCGCCCTGCACATTTAGCGCCATACACTCCACGGTGCCCTCATCAAAGGGCACGGCGGCCAGGCGCGGGGTGCCGGGGGCCACCGCCGACAGCCGCGACAAAATGCGCCGCTCCTGCTCCGGCGACAGGCGCAGATCGACGCCAAACATCAAAAATCCGCCGCCCTTCACCCCGGCTTCGACCGCCGCCGGTTTGTAAGAAATTAGAGTAAAAGCGGCCTGCCGGTCGGGCTGGCGGGCGATTTTCACCGGGCCAGGCAGGTACCAGAACTGGTTGGGGTCGGCATGGTCGGCATAGACCGTAATGCCGTCTACGTTGAGTGTGCGACTTCCGAGGGTAAGCATGGGGCCTCCGGGGGTAGGGGAGTGGGTGGGTGGATGGGTGGATGGGTGACGATCCCTGAGCGGAGTCGAAGGGAGTCGATAGGTGGATGGGTGACGGTCCCTGAGCGGAGTCGAAGGGAGTCGATAGGTGGATGGGTGACGGTCCCTGAGCGGAGTCGAAGGGAGTCGATGGGTAGGGGCGTAGGCGTAGCCGAGCCAACGGCTCTATGGCGTTCGCCCTTTTAGGGGGATGGCAGGCAGGCTAGGTAGGTTGGGCACTGCCCACCATTCACTGGTGCGATCGCACCCCAACCCCTCTGCCTACGCAACCGGCACCTGCAACAGATCGGTGGCGGCGGTGGCCCAGTCGGTGGTGCGACTGAGGCCGTTGGTGTAGCGGTAGGTGATGCGGTACTGGTAGCTCGTCCGCTGCTCATCGACGTAGTCAAACTCAAAGCTGGCGACTTCGTCTGCGGCGCGGAAGACGAGCAAATCGGCGAAGCTAAGGCCCGCCTCGTCGTCGGTGTAGCGCATTTCGACCTGGAGTTCGGCCAGCCGTCGGGTGAGAAACGGCGTCATCTGGGGTCGCACGGTGACAATCCGGTGGCCGCGCATGTCGCTGCGAAGAATGATCCGGCGATCGCTCGTGATCGAGGGCGGAATCTCCACCATGTGACCGCCTTTAAACAGCACCGTGACCCGGTAGGTGATCTGCCGCAGTTCGGGGTTCTCCAGGTCGGCAGCAAAGGTCTTAGAACCAGGATCGTCGGGGCTAAACTCAAACGACTCTTCGACGTGGATGCGGTGGGCCGGGTCGCGGTAGGTGAGGTCCACAAAGGCGCGATCGACCACGCTCCAGTCAAAACTGGGCACCACGGCCAGGGTGCGCTTGTTGGGGCGGGGGTCGCGCAGCGTGATGCGCTCGTCGCTCGTTTCAACAAAGGGAGTTTCAATGTCGCGGTGGTTGGCGGCCCGGTAAATCAGCTTGTACTGAAAGGCGGTGCGATCGGGGTTGAGCACAAAGTACTTCCAGGTGCGATCGCTGTGCTCTTTATCCAGCACCAGCACATCGTTCATCTGGATATGGCTGGCGCGATCGGTGTACTTCAGGTGCACCTCAACCTGGGGGTAGCGCTCCCACGGAAAGCTCAGCGCCACAATCGGCACATGCACCAGCGAATAGAGTTCGCGGGGGTTGATCTCCAGGTTGTCGGTGTGGATCACCTGGGGGGGCGACTGCACCGCGATCGGTCGCTCGGTGCGGTTGCTGCCTTTAAAGTTCACCGTGTACTGGGCCGTCACCGCCCGCTCCATGGCCTGCTGGCGCACCAGACTGGCCCACTGCACGTCAGCCCGCGCTGCCGAGCCCTCCAGCAGCACATTCTTGGGGGTGCTGCCGTAGCTCAGCTGCACATTGATCGAGCCAATCCCGTCTTCCTCAAAGTTGGCCCGCGACAGCACCGCCAGCCTGCGCCGCTCAAACCACGGGTCATTCAGATCGACCGGAATGATAAACCGACTCAGGTCGAGCCCCTGCTCCATAATCGGGCGGCATAGCCCGCTCAGGTGCCCCTGGGGATAGATGCTGCGCTTCACGGTGGTGCGCTCGTTCATAGTCACATTTAGCTTTTTGCGATCGATGCGGGTGTAGTCGGTTTTCTTGTAGGTAAACGAGCCCACCGACGACCAGCCGCCCGTCACGGCCATACGAGAGACGCGATCGGCCAGGTAGGCCGCCCGATCCCATCCGTCCTGCGCTTCTTTAACCGGGTCAATGGTGGGCTCAAAAAAGGCGGCGGTGATCATCTCGCGCACCTCGTTCACCGCCTGGTCGCGGCGGCCCAGAACAGCACTTTCCTCCTCTCCTTCGGGGATAAAGGTGTCGGCCTCCAGCACAATGGTGCGGTTCTCGATCAGCTCGTCCACGGTCTTGTCGATTTCCGTTGAGACAAACACCGCATCAATGCCAAAGCGCTCGTTGAGGTGGGTTTGCACCCGCTCCCAGTCCACCGTCAGCCGCACCGAGTAGGCCGGGCGCAGGGCCAAATAGTCGAGGGAATACACCACCCCAATCGGCGACATTTCCCCCTGGAGAGCCTGCTCCATCACCGTCACCCCGTACTGGTCGAGGGCAACCGAAAACGCCGCCTGGTTCGCGCCGTAGAGAGAGGGCTTGGCGGCCTGGTCGATCTTCAGCACAAACTGGGGGGTACCGCCTGGGGTCGCGGCGGTGTCGCCCGTCTGTTTGCCCAGCAGCAGCAGCCGCACCGAGCCATCGACCAGGGGCACCGGGGCCAGCCAGGGCTCCGCCGCCAGGCCCATTTTCTGGCGCAGCTCGCGGCGAATCTTTTGCAGGGTGGGTTCTTCGACCCCCACGTTGACATCAAAGTTGAGAAAGCCGCCGTTGCCCGCGTCGCCCCGATACTTAATCAGCTGAATCTGGGGAATGGGTTTGCCGTCGGTGCCCTGCAATGTGGTCAGCTTGGGCATCAGCGGCAGGTAGTAGTACTGCAGCGGGTTGGCATGGTCGGGAAAAATAGACACCCCTTCAATGATGTGGAAGGGCGGGTTGAGGTATAGCATGACTAGCTCCTTGGGCTAAGCGGAAGGGGGCCGTGGAGCAGACCGTGAAGGGGGTCGCCGACCAAACAGCCCGATTAAAGTGGCGATGAGGGGAACGTAGTTTTCGTGGGTTGGATGGCGCGATAGCAGAACCCAACTAGGCTGACCGCTGTTGGGTTCCGCTCCGCTGCACCCAACCTACAAATTCTTGATTTGAGCAACCCTGATACAAAATTAGGAACCCCGTAGGGGCATTGCAGTGCAATGCCCCTACAGAGGATGTGGCTAGGCACCCGGCAGATTAGCTGGCAGGTATCCGCAGCGGGATGGTGAGATTTGGCGTAGATTGCGTCGGAATCGTGCGCTCGCTGCCGTCTTTCAGGTAGAAGACGGCCCCCCACTGGTACTGGTTGGCGTTGCGATTTTTCAGCGGCAGCACCCAGGTTTGCGGCGTTCGAGAGGCCCCATCAAAGACCAGTTCAGTGCGGGCATTGATGTTGTTGGCGGCGTCGACGTAGGCCAGCGAGACAATGGCCAAATCTAGCTGGTTGAAGTCCAGCAGGTTGGGCAGCACCCGCACGGTCACCATCTCCTCAATCTTGCGGCCCACCATGATGGTGGTGTCGGTGGTGGTGGTTTCGGGGATGGTTTCGACCTGGTTGTTTTTGAGCTGAATGGTGCCCTTGTAGGTGATCGTGCCCCGCAGATCGTCGATCGCCGGAAAGGTCCAGTCAAAGAACGGGTTCGATCGGCTCAGGGCTACGGTAGTGGACTGGCTGTAGTTGTTTTCTTCGTCCTCGTAGCGCACATCCACAAAGATGGTCTGAATGTCGTTGTCGAGGTCGCCCGCCGCCCGCAGACTGACCGTGCGGTTGGCATTGAAGGGGTCGTTGATGAACAGGTGGGGCGATCGCGACTCGTGCTCGCTGACCTCGTACTCTTTGCCATCGGCCATAAAGTACTTCACCTGGTAGCGGTAGGGCTCGGAGACCGGGGCAAACACCACCTCCCGCAGCGAGTGCTGGGTCTGGTTGGCATCGAGCACGTACTGCCGCTCAATCGGCACTCGGCTGGGGGTGGCTTCGTAGGTGAGCTTGACCTGGGCACGGTTGACCTGGTTCCAGTTCAGGTCGCCGGGCATAACGTCTACCGCCAAAATGCCGGTGTCATCGACGTTGATGGTGAGGAATTTGTCCTTCGTCTCAATTTCGGGCGACTTAAAGGTTTGGCTGCGGCCTTTGTAGTTGACCTGGTACCAGTACTTGTACTGCCAGTGATTGTTTTCAATAAACGATTTGAACTTCTCTAAATTGTCTGGGTTAGTAAAGCTAAAGGACTGAATGCGATTGGTATTGCCCTGCTTATATTCGCAGTGCACATCGACACTGTGAATCGGCAGTTCTTTGAAATCGGCATTGACCCGTATGGGTACTTCCAGAGTCTTGAAGAAAGGATCGTCCAAATCCACCGTAGTAGCGAAGTCTTCCCACTTGAGAAAGTTGCCGTCTTTGTCTTTGAGGTTAACAATGGGTTCGAGCATGCCCTGGGGGGCCAAATTCCACTCGACGGCCTGGCTTTCACGGTAGCGCTGATTGATGTTGGTGAATTTAAACTGACTAATCCGGCGGTGAAAATCGGTTACATTGTCGGGGATTTTCTTCTGTTCTTCGGTGAAGGGGTCGAGCTTGTCTTCGTTAGCGGCTTTGACCGCTTCGGCCAAACTATTCATCGCCCAGTCGCGCACCTGCTGCTTGACCTCATCGCTGGCTGTCCAGTCTTTGAAGTCAATCTCAACGCCGCCCCACTGATACTCGCTGGCATACTCTTGGGTGGTTTCGTTAATTTCGGTACGGTTTTTGTTGGAGCCGCCAAACAGCCAGCGCCAAACGGTGCGAAAGGCACCCGAAGACGTTTCGCGCTTGGTAAAGTCTTGAACAAAGCTCTGAAACTTGCTGGCGTTAAACCAGATGCGAGCCTCAATGGGGGGCAGCTTGACCGGGCAGTAGAGGTCGTAGCTCACCTGCACAAAGCCGCCCTTGTTTTGCAGGGCCTGCTCAAAGAAGGTAGCGCCGACATCGGTGAGTTCGACGGTAAACGGAGTCAGGTTGCGCCCGTAGAGGGAAGGCTTGCCGGGGTTAAAAACGCTCTCAACAAATTTTTCGCTGATATTTTCAACATTGAGTTTGGCCGCACCGCGAGTGTAGGTAATGTTGCCAATTTTTACTTCGGGGGGCTCAACGTTGGAGTTGGCGTAGCGCTGGTTGATCTGAGCCTGCAGCTTTTGCTTAACGGCTTCCTGCTTTTCGGCAGGCAGCGAAAGCTCTACGTCACAGACGAGAAAACCACCGCCCTTAGAGCCATCGACGCGATCGATGGGCATGCGGTATTTGAAAAAGCTAAAAGACGGCAGCAGGTTGTCGTTGATGCGAAACCGAGGCACGTCGGGAACGATATAAAAGGTGGCAATGTCGCTGTCGTCACCGTAAACAGTAACGCCGTCAAGAACTTGTACCTTGTCAATTTGCAGCATTATTCGTCTCCCTTGGGGGCAAATTAGTAAGACTTGAAGGGTGGGGCAGTTGAAGCTTGTTTTGAATTCAGAAGAAGAATTTTTCTCGGCACAAAAGGTTGAGATAAAATCCTTAGTCTCAACTCTTTCTAGGTTCTATTGTCATCAATAAATAACAAGTCGCCATTACCCGTCTGGGTACTGTTTAGCGACATATCCTAAAGCCAAATTATGAATGAATACCACGATTTTATAGGGGCGCAGCATGCTGCGCCCCTACGGGGTTTCTGACTGCAAATCAGGTATCTAAATCAGATTTGAGCCTTAAAAATAGCCGTCTATAAACCCTTTGGGGCGGCTTCACCAACGACTTCGCTCAGGGATCGGCTATGGCTTTTCTACTGTTGGGATTGCCGCGCCAGGCAACACGGACAATTGATCTTAACTGCCAATCAATTGCAGATGCTCTAGGCCCTTGCCGCTGGGAAACCAGGTGCTAATGTCGGCGGTGCGCTCTAGGGCAACGGCGGCTGTTGCTTCTAGATAGGCTTTGGCATAGAGATGCGATTCGCCGTCTTGAATTGGCTGTTCTACCAGCTGCAACAACAGCTCGCTGGCGCGATCTTTGGCCAGATCTAGCGTGCGCTGTTTAATGTCGGCGGGGGTGGAGTCGGGGAAAGTTTCGGTGAGGGTCAGCCGTCCCTGGGCGATCGCATCCTCCACCCGCTGCCGAGCCGCCGCTGGGGACGGATTTTGACCCAGTGCCCGCAGATCGGTCGCCACCTCGCCCTCGATCTCGACCTGGCCCGGCTGGGGCAGGTCTACCCAGACTCGATAGCTAACCAGCAGCAGATCCGGGCGTCCGCCCAGGGCGGCGATCGCCTGGGCTTTTTGCTCGGCACTCAGGGTGACGCTAAACACCGCACTAAAGGGGGCATAGCCCGAAGACGGGCTGGTGGCCAGCACCTCGGGCTCCCCGGTGCTGGTTTTTAGCCGCAGCTCCACGGTGTCGATGCGTACCGGAGCGGGTTCTAGCACCAAGTTATCGGCAGGGATGCTGATTTGGGCCTGCAACTCGGCCCTGAGGGCTTCGATCTGGCGATCGCTGGCCTGCCACTGGCTGCTGACCTGCAGCATGGCAAAGTCACTGGTGGCCATCAGCGACACCGCTGGGTTGCCCCCGCTGTCGCGCTGGGGCACGGGGTCGCCGGGCAGGTAGTAGAACTGGTGGGCCGCGTGGGGACTGCGAAAGCAGTACAGGTCAGACGACAGACTGGGGGGCAGGGTCATGGTAAGTCTCCGGGGTGTAGGGTGAGGGGCTGAAAGGGTGACTGCACGGGCGACCAGGGGGTACTGCCGCGACGGCGGTAGCGATAGCCGGGCTGAAAGGGCGATCGCGCCCAGTAGCGCCAGGTTTTGCGGGGGTTGTCGGGGGTAAAGACCACCAGGCCGAGCTGGGTTTCTGAAGCTTCGGGGCACAGCTCGATGGCGACTAGCGGGTCGGAAAGCGCACAGGTGATGTCGATCTGGTGGGGGCCGTACTCGGCGAAGGAGTGCAGCCCCAGGCGGCAGTGCAGAGACTCGATCGGCGGTAGTTGAAGGGTGTGCAAGCCATCCAGGGACGTAGCGGTCAGATCCAGGGCGATCGCCTCGGCATTCTGGGGTAGGGCCAGGGCCAGGCTGGGCTGGGCGGCGGTGATGGAAAACGACTGCTGGTGTTCCTGTTCTCCCAGTCGCCAGCGACAGAGGCCCGCGAGCGTAGCGATCGCCAGCAAACCCGCCTCCGCCTCTACCGGCACAAACGTCACCGGAAACTGGTCGAGGGTCAGGTGCAGCAGGCTGGCGGTGGCGGGCGTCTCTGGCCCGCGCAGCTGCTGCACCCGGCTGCCCTGGCGCAGCACTACATAGGTCGAGTAGGTGTAAGCCAGCGCCTCGGCGGGGGAAAGCCGCAGCACCACCGCAGCGCGATCGCCGGGGGGCTTAAACTCCGCCGTGGCGGTCTGGGTTTGCAGCCGATAGGGCAGAGCTGGGGGCGCTTTGAGGGTCACCCCCACGGCCAGCACCCCCGATCGCACCGTGGGCAGGTTGGCCCGCACCTCCACCGCAAACGCCCCCGTGGGCAGTGCGGGCACCGTCACTTCCTTAAAGATGGCCTCAATGCCCTGGGCCTGCACGATCTCTTGGGCGGCCTCCAGGGGGTTGAGGGCGATCGCCCAGGGGCGCAGCGCCCGCTGGGGCTGCGAGAGATCCCATACAAAGCGGCCCTCGCCCACGGGCTGGAGGGTCACGTAGCCCGTCTCGGTTTCGGTGGGGGCGGGCACCCAGGTTCCCAGCCGGGCGCAGACCCAGTCGGTCATGGCGGCGGCAAAGGCGGCGGCATCTGAGATTTCGCCGTCTAGCTCCAGGGGCAGGGTTTGGTGGGGTTGCGCAAAATACTGGTAGATGGTCTGGTGGGCGATCGCGCCCTGCCCACTGCCCCGCTGGCCCAGATCCGCCACCAGCTTGGCCGGGTCAAAGCGCACCCCCAGGGACAGCCGGGGGGCAACCCCCGCGATCAGCAGCTCGGCCTGGGCCAGCAGCAGCAGCGCTTTCCCCTGCAACGCTCCCTTGAGCTTTAGCACAGTGGTATCTGAGAGTTTGAGGGTGTAACGGGGCGCGTTAAACGCCGTCCACACCAGGGGCACGGCCTGGCGCACATCGTCGGGGATGTCTTGGATCGTGGGGTACAGGCGCAGCCAGCCGCTCTCTACGGTAGCGGGCTGCAGCACCGCGCTGGGCTGGCGCGATCGCAGTGCCTCCAGCCCCTCGGCCAGGGGGTAGTCAAGGGTCAGCCGAAAGTCAAGGATGCCGTGGGGCTGGGGGGGCAGGTCAGGGTTTGCGCCCCGCAGCAGCGAGAGGGCAAAGTCTACCCGGCCATCGGCACCTGGGGCGACGGTGAGCCGCTGGGGCAGCAGGGTGTAGGGGCCAAGGTTGCCGTAGGGGGCATAGATCAGCCCCTCCCTCAGGGGCAGCGGCTGCTGAAAATCGGGCAGTCCAAAATAGGCCATGGGAACATTGGGTGAGATTTAAGAGAGGACATTGCTAAATTGAGGACTGAATTTATAAACATAAGACCATTCCATCGGCCCTGAGGCCTGACCCCACATAGGTCTTGTAGGTTGGGGTGCAGCGGAGCGGAACCCAACAGCAGTCAGCCTGGTTGGGTTTTGCTATCGCGCCACCCAACCTACCAATTCAGGCATGGCAGCTTACTAAGGCAGGGGGGGAATCAGGTAGGGCGAGGTGTCGGTTTGCCAGTCGGAGCGGGTCTGGCTGCCGTTGCGGTGAATTAGCGTCACCCGGTAGCGGTAGTCGGTCGGCAGCGGCTGCCGCAGCATGCAGTCGGTAATGGCGCTCATGGGCAGGCTCACCTGCACCACCGTTTTGAGTTCACTGGGGGTTAGCCGAGCCGAGGTGCCGTGCTCAAAATCGACCACGATCGCCAGAATCGGGTTGGCCTGGTCAAACAGCTCCGCAAAGGTTTCGACCGTAATGTGGCGGCTGGGCTGCACCGAAACGGCGGGGTCAAAAATCGCCTGCACAATCGCCTCGCGATCGGGCACCACAGCGACGCGGCTGAGGTCAAAAGCCACTTCCACGGGCTGGCCGTCGCTCAGCGCCTCGGTGGGGGTGATGGTCAGGGCCAGCGATTCGCCAGGGTTAAGCAGTACGGGCAGGGCCACCCCTGAGGTAAGGCTGGCGACGGGGATCGGGCGATCGCCCTGTTTCAAATCCGCCCCTAAAGCCGTCACCCGCACCGGGCTCTCGATGCAGTTTTGCAGGCTGAGGCTGACCTGGCCGCCGCTCACCTCGGGGCGGCGATCGTAGTTAAACACCTCGCCGATCAGGTCATCCATGCGCGCCACAAAGGGAATCGACGACTCCCGCCAGCCCTGGTCGCCCAAATCTACCGTCACCTGACCAAACATGATCGTGGCGTCGCTAAACATGCCGTCAAAAATGGGCTGAAACTCCTCCAGGCTGAGGTTGAGAATGTCGGCAATGCCGTCTTTAACATCCACCACGGCACCGGGGCGGGGCTGATAGGGGCCATCGACCCGGCTACCTGGCTTGGCCACCCGCAGCTGGGTTTTGCTGGGGTCTACCTCCAGGCGATCAAACTCCAGCCCCTGGGCGCGCAGGTCTGCCGGTACGTAGGTGAGCAATTCGGCGGTGGCGGCCTGTAATCTGGCCGGGTTCAGGTAGGGCAGGGCCGCATAGCGCAGGGTCACCTGAGCCCCCTCTAGCGCCTGCCCTTCGGTGGGAATGACCTGCACCGACGCCAGCGGCCGATGGGGAACCTCGGGGCGGCGGGCCAGCTTAAAGCTGTCGGGCAGGGTAAAGAAGCGGTTGGGCTTGGTGCGATCTTGATAGTAATTGTGGGAGTTGACCGTGATGCGATTGAGGTCAGAACTGCGCCCCGAAATCGCCTTCAGCTGGCTGTACAGGTAGCCGTGCAGAGTCGGCGAAAACAGGAAGGGGCTGGGGGCGATCGCGCAGTCCAGCGTGCGAATGGCCTCTCGAAAGCGGCTCTGGGTCGACTGGGCATCGGTGCTATAGGTCACCCACTGCACCGTCAGGTTGTAGTCGTAGGTCAGCACCTTGACCTTGGCGTAGTGGCCCTGGTTGGTGCGCACCGCAAATACCTGCCCCGGCAGCAGCAGGTTTTGGCCATTCACATTGCCGGGTATAGAGACAGTGCCGTAGTTGAGGCCCTGCAGCTGCGACAGCGACACCTGATCAAAATCGACCAGGCCCATAGAGACAATCGCGGCCCTGCCGCGGGGCGTCATCTCGCGATCGGTGGCGGTTTTTTGTTGCCACCAGACATCGCCGTCGCCACCCTCGACCCCGGTGTCAAAGTTAAAGGTCCAGGTGCCGCGAATGGTGCTGTTACCCGACGCCACCACCTGGGCCTGGGGCACCGGAATGCCCACGCTGACGATGCGCCGCACCGTCAGCGCCGCCGCGTAGATCGAGTCGGTAAGGGCGTAGTAGAGCTGGTCGCGCTCGGCCAGCCCCGCCACCCGCAGCACCGCCCGCAGGCGATCGCCCGCCGCCGTCACCTCCTGAAAGACCAGCTCTTTGCGGCCCACTACTGCTGTGCCCGCCAGCAGGTTGTGGGTTAGCACCACCGCCACCTCGTGGGTGAGCGCCTGCCCACCCGTCACCAATGGCTGAATGGTCGGGGCGGCAAAGCGATCGAGGTAGACCACCAGGCTCCAGTCAGAACCGGAGGGCTCCAGGGAAATCTGGTACTGCCCATTGGCCATCGCCAGGCTGTAGCGGGGCACAAAGTACCGCTCGGGGCCAGTGGCGTGCTCAAACACCACCTCGTCGGTAATGTCTGGGGTGGGGCTAATCGGCACCGTCATCTCCTGGCGCGGCTGCCCCTCCACAGGCACCTGCACCTTCCCGACCAGATGGGCCAGATTTACATTGATCAGCCGCAGGTGGTCGATGTTGATGTTGGTGTTGGTTTTAATCGGCACCACCGAGCGATGGTCGCGCACCACCGCCGCCGCCACCCGGCTGTCAGAAACGCTCACAGCGGGCCGCTCCATCGCCTGCCGATGGTCGCGCACCACGGCTGCCGGGGGTGCCGAAACCGACACCGCTGGCCGCACGACAGAGCTGGGTCGAACCTCGGTACTGATGCGGGCAAACGCCGGGGCCTGGCGCGATCGCACAATAGCCTGATTATTCAGCGCCACTAACGGCGTTTGGGCTGACACCGCCGCTGAGTTTTGGAAGGTCGTCATGGTATTTGCGGTAGGTAGATTTCAACCACCTAACCTGGGGCTGCATCGATCGCCCCTCGGTTTAATGGATTTACCCCCATAGTGGGTGAGGCCATTCCCCAATGAAATCACCCGCGCGGGTACTTTGTATCCTCTGATGCAAAAGTGCAGCTACAGCCCAGCGGCAGAGACGATAGAGATAAGCGTTGTTTACATCCCGTATCGCTGGTTGACAGTGCAGTGGCGGTCTTTGTAGTGTGCGGTAACGGTTCGTAGCGTACTGAATTAAAGGGCTAGTGATTACCCTCAAGGCATCTTCCTCGGGGCGGGCACAAATTAAGCAGGCCAGGCTAAGGCAGGGCTGGGCGGCCAGCGATTTTCGCTGGATGCAGGCGGCCAGTCGTGTTCTGGGCACCGATTGGGAGACGGCAGGGGTGCTGGCGGCAGGTATTTCTGAGGGCACCTGGAAGCGTTTTTTGGCGGGAAAAGCAGCGATCAATGCCGACGCCTTCAAGGCCTACTGCGACGTGCTGGGACTGGACTGGCAGGCGGTGGCAGAGACTGAATCAGCAGACACCAGCCCTACCCAAAACAGAGCGGCGGCGGGTGAAGGAATAAACTCGATCGCACCGCCTGAGTCGCTGCCAGCCTTAGTTGACTGGGGCAGCGCCCCGGACGACGCAATCTTCTACGGTCGCCAGAGCGAGCTAGACACCCTGCGGCGCTGGGTAATAGAAGACCGCTGTCGGCTGATCACGCTGCTGGGCATGGGCGGCATTGGCAAGACGGCGCTGTCGGTGCGGCTGGCGCGGGAACTGAGCCGTGGGAGCGTGGATGAGTGGGAGCGTGGGAGCGTGGATAACGACTGCCCCAACCCATCCACCCATCTACCCATCCACCCATCTACTCCCTTCGACTCCGCTCAGGGATCGTCACCCATCCACCCATCCGCCCTCCCCTTCACCCACATCCTCTGGCGATCGCTCCGCAACGCCCCCTCCCCCGCAGACATTCTGACAGATCTAATCCAGTCGCTCTCGCGGCAGCAGGAGCGAGATTTGCCGACGACGCTGGAGGGGCGGCTGGGGCGGTTGCTGCACTACCTGCGGCAGGGGCGCTGCCTGGTGCTGCTCGACAATGCCGAGTCGATTTTGCAGAGCGGCGATCGCACTGGCCGCTACCGGGCTGGGTTTGAGGGCTATGGCGAGGTGCTGCGCTGTGTAGCTGAAACGGCCCACCAGAGCTGTGTGATTGTCACCTCGCGGGAAAAGCCGAAGGGGCTGGCGGCCTTTGAGGGGGAGGCGCTGCCGGTGCGATCGCTCCAGCTAGTTGGCCTGGAGCGGCCCGACAGTCGGGCTCTGTTTAACACCAAGGGCGGCTTTCAGGCCACCGAGGCCCAGTGGCAGGCTCTGGCCGATCGCTACGGTGGCAACCCGCTAGCGCTGAAGATTGTGGCCTCGTCAATTCGCGATTTTTTTGATGGCGATATTGCTCAGTTTTTGGCGGTGTCGCAGCAGGGCGGCTTTTTGTTCGACGACATTCGCGATCTGCTGGAGCAGCATTTTGAGCGGCTCACCGAGCTAGAAAAGGCCGCCATGTACTGGCTGGCGATCAACCGCGAACCCTCGACCATAGCCGAGCTGCAGGCCGACCTGCTGACCCATGTGCCCCCTCGCGACCTGTGGGAGTCGCTGAACTCATTGCAGCGGCGATCGCTGGTGGAGCGCCAGGGCGACGGCCTCACCCAGCAGCCAGTGGTGATGGAGTACGTAATCTGCCAGCTGATCGATCGCATTGGCGATGAGATTGTGGGGCAGGCCCCCAAACTCTTCATCAGCCACGCCCTGACCAAGGCCCAGGCCAAAGACTACGTGCGCGAGACCCAGATCAATTTGATTCTTAAGCCCGTTGCCGACCAGTTGCTCAACCACCTCGGCAGCGCCCCCCAGATTGCCGCCGCCCTGCAAGCGATGCTGAATGCCCTGCGCGGCGGTACGCCCCAGTCGATGGGCTACGCCGGGGGCAACAGCCTGAATTTATTGCAGCAGCTGCCAATCGATATCACCGGCTACGACTTCTCAGGGCTGACGGTGTGGCAGGCCTACCTGCAAGACGTGAAGCTGCACGGGGTCAACTTGGCCGGGGCCGACCTGAGCGGCTGTGTGTTTACCGAGTCGCTGGGCAATGTGCTGACCGCCACCTTTTGCCCCTCGGGGCAGCGCCTGGTCACGGGCGACACCGACTGCCAGGTGCGCGTGTGGGATGCCCAAACCGGGCAGCTCTTGCTCATTTGTCGAGGGCACCACAACTGGGTGCGGGCGGTGGCCTACAGCCCCACGGGCCAGCTGATCGCCAGCTGCGGGGCCGACCAGAGCATTCGCCTGTGGAACTCCACCGATGGGGTGGCGGTGAAAACGCTGACCGGCCACGGCCACGAGGTGTTTGCGATCGCCTTCAGCCCAGACGGCCAAACCCTGGCCAGCGCCGGGGGCGACAACACCGTCAAGCTGTGGGATGTGGGCACGGGAGCCTGCCTGCGAACTCTAGTGGGGCACGAAAACTGGGTGCGATCGCTGGCCTTTGCCCCCCAGGCGATCGCCCACCCCGACACCCTGCTGGTGGCCAGCGGCGGAGCTGACCAGCAGATCTACCTGTGGGATGCGACCACTGGAGTCTGTCTGCGCACGCTAACAGGCCACAGCGGCTGGGTACATACCCTCGCCTTTAGCCCCGATGGGCAGCTGCTGGCCAGCGGCAGCGGCGACGGCACCCTCAAACTCTGGGACTGCCGCAGCTGGGACTGTCTGGCCACCTACAGCGGCCACAGCGGCAGCGTCTACAGTGTCGCTTTTAGCCCCACGGGCGACTGGCTGATCAGCAGCAGCGGCGATCGCACCATTAAGCTCTGGGACTGGCACACCGACACCTGCCTGCAAACCCTCTACGGCCATCAAAACGAGGTGTGCGCAGTGGCGGTACACCCCAGCGGTCGCCGCCTGGTGGGGGTCAGCCTCGACCAGACGGTGAAGCTGTGGGATATCGCCACTGGCCACTGCCTGCACACCTGGGAGGGCCACACCGACTGGGCGCTGCCGGTGGCCTTTAGCCCAGACGATCGCTATTTAGCCAGCGGCAGCAACGACAAAACGGTGGTGCTGTGGGATTGGCGCACCGGAGAGCCGCTGAGAACCCTGCGCGGCCACGGCGATTTTGTCTACGGCGTGGCGTTTAGCGCCAATAGCCAAACTCTGGCCAGCGGCAGCACCGACTGCACGGCGCGGCTGTGGGAGGTGGAAACCGGGCGCTGCACTCAGGTGTTGCAGGGGCATAGGGATTGGATCAATGCGATCGCGTTTCACCCCAGCGCCCCCATTTTGGCCACGGGCAGCGCCGACTGCACGGTCAAACTGTGGGATTGCGCCACGGGCCGCTGCCTGCACACCCTGAGCCAGCACAGCGCCAAGGTGCTGGGGGTGGCGTTTAGCCCGGATGGGCCATACCTGGCCAGCTGCGGAGCAGACCAGACCATTCGCCTGTGGGAAACGGCTACGGGCAAGCTGCTCAAAACTCTAACGGGCCACGACAGTCGGGTGTGGTCGGTGGCGTTTAGCCCCTGCGGGCGCACTCTGGCCAGCGGCAGCACCGATCGATCGATTCGCCTATGGGATGTGGCGACGGGGGATTGCACTCAGGTGCTCAGGGGCCACACCAACTGGGTGTTTGCGGTGGCGTTTAGCCCAGACGGTACGCGCTTGGCCAGCGCCGCCCACGACCGCACCATGCGGATTTGGGATGTGGCGACGGGGAGCTGTTGGCAGGTCTGCGAGGGGCACCAGCACCTGGTGTCGTCGCTGGCGTTTAGTGCGGATGGGGGTGCCATTGCCACCGGCTCTCAAGACCAGACGGTGCGAATTTGGGATGCGGCGACGGGGGACTGTTTGCGGGTGCTGATTGCCAAGCGACTCTACGAGGGCATGAACTTGAGCGGGGCCACGGGGCTGACCCCGGCAACGCGGGCGACGTTGCAAATGCTGGGCGCGATCGGGGTTTAACGGTGTAGTTGAGCGGCGGCGGTAGTCTCTGCACCATAACCGATCGCCTCTTTTCCCCAACGGCACATCCCTTGCCACCAGTTTCATTACTCGGCTAATGCCTTCAGCACCGCGTCGTGGATGGTGCCGTTGCTGGCGACAACGCCGGGGTTGTTGGGAAAGCGGGCGGCGCTGGCGAAATCGAGCGGTTTGCCGTGCATGTCGGTAACCTTGCCACCGGCTTCTTCGACCACCAGCACCCCAGCGGCGTGGTCCCAAATTTTTTCGCGGTAGTCGGGGGTTTTGGGGGAGGGCAGGCGCAGGTAGAGGGCGGCCTGTCCGGCGGCGACGGCGGCGTACTTGGCCTGGCTATCCATGCGCAGGGAGGGGGTGGTAATGCCGATGGCCTGGGCGACCTGCCCCTGCTGATTGAGGTCGCCGTGGCCCGACTCGACGCTCTCAACCAGGCGAAAACGGTCGCGATCGCCTTCCTCAGTCACCCGCAGCGGCTGGGGATCGCCCCCGGCCAGGGGCACCATCGTGGCTCCCTCGCCGCGCACGGCTACAAACAGCAGCCCGGTTTCGTCGCCAAAGCTGAGGAAGGGGCAGCCCAGCACCCCCACTTTGATGTCGCCATCGACGACCAGGGCCAGGGCGATCGCGTACTGGTCGCCGCGCAAAAAGCCCTTGGTACCGTCAATCGGGTCGAGGGTCCAGTAGCGGGGGGCGACGGTGCCGTTGCCGTGGTCAATCCAGCTCAGAATGTTGGCGTCGGTGGCGCTGGGCACCAGCTGCTGCACCTGCTCGGTGACGGCGGCGAGCACGGGGGCGGCATTGGGCTGGCGCAGGTCGGTGGTGTCTTCTTCACCCACTACCGGGTCGTCTGGAAAGGCGGCGGAGAGGGCCTTGCAGATGATCGCCTGGGCACCGTAGTCGGCAATGGTGACGGGGCTTTTGTCGTTTTTCTCGATCGCCTGGGGCACGAGGCCCTGGCGCACCCGTTCGCAGAGCTGGGCGGCCTGGATGACGGCGGCGATCGCGGTTTGTTTTTCCTGTTCGTAGGGCATGGTTTGGGGGGTGGATGGGTGGGAGGGTAGGAGGGTGGTGTTCCCTGAGCGGAGTCGAAGGGGGGTAGGAGGGTGGATGTGTGGGAGGGGCGGTGAGGGGGTGAGGATGGTGAGGGAGGTGGGGTGATCTCAGAGAGAACTATAGCGGGTGGGGGGGTAGTGCGATCGTCAGGTGGCCAGAAACCGGGTTTTTTCCCGTATGAACCTTAGCTCAGCAAAATACTGCGTTAGAAACCCGGTTTCTGGATCGGGTCGATCCAGGTGCGGGGGCCGAAGTGGCGGCAGCTTTGGGCGGCGATCTGGGCGGCCAGGGCCAGGGCTTTGGCAAAGGGGAATTGCAGGCGGTAGTGGCAAAAGGCTCCGTGGAAGATGTCTCCGGCCCCAAGGGTGTCTTGGACGGCGACCGGGGGTACGGGCAGGGTGCCTGCTGTGTCGTGGTGGCGGTAGTGGATGGGGCGGGGGCCGTGGGTGACGGCGATTTCGGCAATGCCCAGGTCGCTGAGGGCGGCTGGGGTGTCGCTCTGGTGGGGCAGGTGAAATTTGGCGGCGGTGATGACGCTGGTGGCCAGGGGCAGCACGGTTTCAAAACCGGGCTTCCAGCTGCCGGCATCGATGACGATGGGTAGGGCCTGGGCTTGGGCCTGGGCCTGGCGGGCGATCGCCTCACCCACCGCCATCTGGTGACCGTCGATCAGCACGATATCTATTGCCTTGAGCAGGGGGGCGAGGTCTGGCGGTGGGGCGGCCTGGCGACCTACGGCATTGCGCGAAACAACGGCGCGATCGCCCGTGGCGGCGGTGACGAGAATGGTGGACAGGGGCGGCGGGGCTTGCAGATCGGGGGTGAGATCGACCACATCAATGCTGTAGGTGGCTAGCTCCGCGCGGATCAGCGCGGCCAGGGGGTGCTGACCGAGCGAGCCAACCACGGTGGCCCGGTTACCCAGGGCAGCGAAGGCGATCGCGGCGTTAGTGGCTGGCCCCCCGGCTACCAGCAGACTATCGGCGGCGACGATCTTTTCGTCGCTGCTGGGGACATGATCCACGCGATAAATGCAGTCGAGGGTGATGAGCCCCACAAAAAGTCCAGCGGCCACGGCGATATTTCTCTCGGCGGATTCTAATTGTCAGGATAGAGCGATAGGCTCACCAGCATAGATCTGGCTCTGGGTGTAAGGTGAGTAATGCACCAGCGCTGGCATTTTGGTCAGGTTGGCTTCATTCTCAGGGGCGATCGCCCGTTCTGTCGCGTTTTCATGAATTTTTCTATCTATCGCTTTGCCAATATGGCCGATACGCTGCCCCTTGCCTACTTCCCTCTGTTTTTGCACTGTCTGATTGGCCTGGTAGCCGCCCAGGTGGCCCAGCGCAAGGGCTACGACCTGGGACTGTGGTTCGTGTGGGGCATGATCGGCGGTACCGTGGCCCTGATCGATGCCTGGCGGCGACCCCGACGGCTGCCGATGCCATGAGCTCAGCCTTAACACAATGGCTCCGCAAGCTGCTGCCCAACCTGGACCACCGGGTCTGGATTTTGGCGGCGGGACGGCTGCTGTCGCAGGTGGGGATTGGCTTTACGCTGTTCTACGCGCCGATTTTTTTTACGACCCAGGTGGGGCTATCGGCCACTCAGGTGGGCCTGGGGATCGGCCTGGGCTCGGTGGCGGGCATCGGGGGGCGGTTTTTGGGCGGGTCGCTGGTCGATTCGCCCACGGCGGGGCGGCGACCGACGCTGCTGGCCTCGGCCCTGGTGTCGGCGGTCGCCGACGGCGTTTTGATTTTGGCCAACAATTTTCCCATTTTTCTGCTGGGCAATCTGCTGATGGGGTTTGGGGTGGGCCTGTACTGGCCCGCTGCCGAATCGGTGGCGGCGGATATTACCCGCCCCAAGCAGCGCAACGAGGCCTACGCCCTGGTGCGCCTGGCCGACAACATTGGCCTGGGGGTGGGGGTGATCGCTGGCGGAGCGCTGATCTCCCTGACCGGGGCCTACCGGGCGCTGTTTGCCATCGACGGCGTCACGTTTTTGCTGTTCTTTGGCATTATCTACGTCGCCATTGCCGAGACGCGCCCAGCGGATAACCCGGCGCGATCGCTGCTGCAGGGCTGGGGCCACGCTCTGCGAGACACCAGCCTGATGGTGTACGCCCTGGTGAATGTGCTGTTTACGGGCTATCTGGCCCAAATTCAAAGCACGCTGCCCCTGTACTTAAACCGTTTTGCGGGCGGAGAGCAGACCATTAGCGAGGGCACGCTGAGCCTGCTGTTTACCGGGCACGTGGTGCTGGCGGCGATCGCGCAGCTGCCGGTGGCCCGCTGGCTCAACCGCTACCGCCCAGCCCAGGGGCTAATGGTGTCGGCGCTGCTGTGGGGGCTGGGCTTTGGGCTGGTGTGGCGATCGGGCACGGGCAGCTTGCCGCTGGTCTGGGGCGGGCTGGCCCTGGGGGTGATGGCGCTGGCGATGGTGGCCTACACGCCGATTGGCTCGGCGCTGGTGGCGGCGATCGCGCCCGAAACCCTGCGCGGGGTCTACCTCTCAGTCAACTCGATGTGCTGGGCGGTGGGCTACCTGATTGGCCCACCGCTGGGGGGCTGGGCGATCGACCAGGGGGCTGCCGTCGCCCACGGCTTTTGGCTGGGGCTGGCGGCAACGGTGGCCCCAGCCCTGGTCATCCTGGTCTGGCTCGATCGACGGCTGCGCCGCCAGGGTGTCTAAGCTGTCAGGCCCGTCTAAAGGGCTAAATCTGGTCCCACATCACGTTGAGCCCGTCGGGCAGCGTGCTCGAAATCTCTTTGATCTGCGCTTCAGACAGCTCTTCGCGGGCAGCGGAGAACACTGCAATCACCACCCCTTCTGCAGAGGTGTCTTTAGGCAAGCCGCCCTCCTGCTGAATGCGACGCAGAAAGGTTTCAGTATCAATTTTGAGGGGAGGCCGCAGGCGGCTGAGCACTCGCACAATCGGGTTGTCGTCCTTCCAGAGGGCGGCGATTTCGTCGTCTTTGAAGGCGGCTTCGGTGCGATCGGCAGCCTCAGTCGTCATCAGGTCTCGCATGGAGCGAAACACCACCAGGGTCAGGTCACGGGCGTCGTAAATATCGGGCAGGTTGGCCCGCTGCATGACTTTTTCTAAAAAAGCCCGTTCGTTAGCGCTAAATTTTTCAGATGCCATAGTGCTTTGCCCAAGTTTGCCGCGATAGTCGACACGGCCAGTTCGGCCCGATGGTATCACGGCGAGAGGGCACGACGATCTCCCCATCGGTGGCAACCAGAAACAACCCTGCCTTTGCTTACGGATTGACTGCTTTGACTTGCCAGGTGCCGTTGGCTTGGTGGTCGTAGAGGGTGCGGGTTTGGGGGTCGCCGCGCAGCTCTAGATGGTCAACGCGATCGGGAGCCAGCAGCACCAGACAAAAGGCAGCCGGGGGTGTGGCCTCGATATCGCGGGGCGAAAAGTCGACCTCAGGTTTGCGGGGCTGAGCGGGGTGGGGCCAGTAGAACTGCTGACGGGCGCTGTCGGAGAGGGATTCCCAAATGTTCTGCCGAGCGCGTTTAAGTTCAGAATTCGAATCGGCGGCATCCACCACCTGAATGGGGCCAGCCAGCCGAAACTGCTCGCGGGTGTGGGTAAAGTACCAGCAGGCCTCGGCCCAGGGATGAACGGCGATGTCGGCCACTTTGGCGCTGCGCTGGTCGGTAACTACCGTCAGCGTATTGGTATGGGGCAAAAAGTCGCGAAAGACAACCGTTCGGTTGGCAGGATGGCCCGTGGCGGTGACGGTCGCCAGCTGAAAATAGCGGCTGTAAGGGCGGCTGCGATTGCGGTGCAGGGCGCGGGCTAGGGCACTGCGCCAGGGGGCCAGGGCGGTCTCCTTCAATAGAGCCCCCGACAGAGATGGATCAGAATCAGACATACTGGAGATTAGCCTTATTTCGGAATGGGAGCTTTCCCGGCCTGGGTGATAGGCATTCCAGGCGAGCGTGTACTGAGTGAGTTTGCAAGTATGACTGTTGCCATCCTATTGCTAATTGCAGGTGGAGGCCTGTTGCTGGTGGGGGCCGAGGCCCTGGTGCGGGGAGCTTCTAAGCTAGCCGCGCTGCTGGGCATTTCGCCTTTGATCATTGGCCTTACCATTGTGGCCTATGGCACCAGCGCTCCAGAGATGGCGGTAAGTGTGCAGTCGAGCCTGGCCGGTCAGGGCGATATTGCCCTGGGCAACGTGATTGGCAGCAATATCTTTAATGTACTGGTGATTTTGGGGCTGTCGTCGCTGGTGGCCCCGCTGCCGGTGGCGCAGCAGCTAATTAAGCTAGACGTGCCAATTATGGTCGGCATTTCGGTGCTGCTGCTGTTCTTTTCCCTTGATCGCCTGCTGCAGCCCAGCGACGGGGTAATTTTGTTTATTGGCGGCGTTGTCTACACGCTGTTTTTGATCTACCAAAGCCGCAAAGAAACCAATGCCGAGGTGCAGTCGGAGTACGACCGGGAGTATGGCCCGACCCCGGTAGGGCGCACCACCTGGGTTACCAACCTGGTGATGATGGCCGTTGGACTGGTGGCGCTGGTGGTGGGGTCGAGAATGTTTGTCACCGGGGCGGTGAGCATTGCCCAGGCGCTGGGCGTGAGCCAGCTGGTGATTGGCCTGACCATCGTAGCGGCGGGAACGTCGCTGCCGGAGCTGGCCACCTCGGCGGTGGCGACGTTTCGGGGCGAGCGCGACATTGCCGTGGGCAACGTGGTCGGCAGCAACATTTTCAACATTCTGTCGGTGCTGGGGGTGACGGCGGTGGCGTCTGGGGTAGGCATCAGCATTCCTAACTCGGTACTGCACTTTGACCTGCCGGTAATGGTGGCGGTGGCGCTGGCCTGCCTGCCGATTTTCTTGACCGGCAACGTGATTTCGCGCTGGGAGGGGGTGCTGTTTAGCAGCTACTACGTGGCCTATGTGGCCTACCTGATTTTGCGGGCCGCCGACCACGACCAGCTGGGGCTATTTAGCCAGGTGATGATGCTGTTTGTGATGCCGCTGACGGTGGTAACGCTGGCGCTGGTGGTGCTGAAGTCGCGCCCCCAAAAACCATCGACGGCGGCTGAACCGGAGGTCAGCGTACCGAGCGATCCCCACTCCCGGTAGGATGGGTAGCACCATCGTTGATCTGCACCTATGGCTATAGCGGTTGATTTTGGCACCAGCAATACCGTCATTGCCCGCTGGAACCCGGCGACAGAAGGCCCTGAGACACTGGCCCTGCCGGGTTTGAGTTTGCAGCTGGCGACGGTACCGCCTCTGGTGCCCAGCCTGATCTATGTGGAGAAGCCCCAGGCCAATGGGGTGGTGGTGGGGCAGGCGGTGCGCGATCGCGGCCTTGACATTGCCGCCGACCCCCGCTTTTTTGCCAACATTAAGCGCGGCATTGGCACGCCACTGCAGGGGTTTTTGCCCGATATTGATGGAGAATCGCTGACCTTTGAACAGCTGGGGGAGTGGTTTTTGCGATCGCTCTTGACCCAGGTGCGCCCGCTAGTGGGGGAAGACGACAGCCTGGTGCTGACGGTGCCGGTAGACAGCTTTGAGACCTACCGCCTGTGGCTGGGGGATGTAGCCACCGCGCTCGATTTCAAAGAGGTGCGGCTGATCGACGAGCCGACGGCGGCGGCCCTGGGCTATGGGCTGACCGGGGAACAAACCCTGCTGGTGCTCGACTTTGGCGGCGGCACGCTCGACTGGTCGCTGGTGCGGCTGGTGTCTCCGGTGCAAAAGCAGCCGGTGGGCTTTTTGCTCAAGTGGCGGGGTCAGGGGGCCGAGCAGACCAGCGCCCAAAAGCCTGAGGTGGCGCGGGTGCTGGCCAAGGCGGGTGAAAACCTGGGCGGGGCCGACATCGACCAGTGGCTGGTGGCGCACTTTCAAACCCAGGGGGTGCCCGATGGCCCTGTGGTGCAGCGACTGGCGGAACGGCTGAAGATCGCCCTGTCGACACAGACCGAAGCGGCGGAAGCCTACTTCGATGACGAAACCTTTGACACCTACGATCTGGCCCTCACCCGCGACCAGTTCGAGGGCATTCTCACCCAGAACCAGTTCTTTGAGCGGCTGGAGAAGGGGCTGGCGCAGGTGCTGCAGCAGGGGCAGCGCCAGGGCATTGATGCGGAGGCAATCGACGCGGTGCTGCTGGTGGGGGGTACGGCACAGATTCCGGCCCTGCAGCGGTGGGTGGCAGAGCGATTTGGAACGGAGAAGGTGCGGTGCGATCGCCCCTTTGAAGCGGTGGCCCAGGGAGCGCTACAGGTGGCTCAGGGCCTGGCGATCGAAGACTTTCTGTATCACAGCTACGGCGTTCGCTACTGGGATCGGCGCAACAACCGCCACGGCTGGCACTCGATTTTGCCCCAGGGGCAGCCCTACCCCATGAGTGCGCCGGTTGAACTCACCCTGGGCGCTTCGGTGGAAAAGCAGCCCAGTATTGAGCTAATCATTGGCGAGCTGGGGGCGGCCAGCACCCAAACGGAGGTGTACTTTGAGAACGGTCGGCTGGTGACGCGGCAGCTGGGCGGCGATGCCCCCTCGGTGCAGCCGCTCAACGATCGCGAAGGAGCCCGCACGATCGCGCAGCTCGACCCGCCGGGGTTTCCGGGCAGCGATCGGGTGCGGGTGCTGTTTCGGGTAGACCGCGATCGGCTGCTGCGCATTACGGTAGAAGACATTCTCACCGGCAACACGCTGCTAGATAACGAAGCTGTCGTGCGGCTGAGTTGATTCAAAGGCTGAAGCATCTCAGCGGGTTGTTATGATTTTCTCAAAGCAAAATTAAGGAAAACTATGGCGATCGATCCTTACGAACCTGAATTGGCAAAGCGGCAAAAGGCGTTTCAAATTGCTTCTAAACAGCTTAATGAGTTACTAAATCTCAACGTGAGTCTTGCCCATCAAGGGAAGGTAGAGTTCATTGAAAAATTTAGTGATGCGTTGGAAGCCCTGCGAGATTACGAGCACACGGGGCGAGAATTATCTGATTGGATAGCGCAGAAAAAATAAAACGCCTTACCGCAGCTATGGAACAGGTAAACCCAAAGGATTTTGTCCGTTTTCGCGACAGCGTTCTGTAAAGCCAATCTAATCTGTAGGAAAACAGTTTATGGAGCCAAGAGTTACAGTTATTACCCTTGGCGTTGACGATCTTGAAGCGTCGCTGCGGTTTTACCGAGATGGGTTAGGGTTTGCGACCGACGGCATTGTTGGTCAAGAGTTTGAGTACGGCGCAGTAGTTTTTATCGATCTACAGCCGGGTTTGCGACTTGCCCTTTGGCCCCGAAAAAGCATTGCCAATGATACTGGGCTGCCCTTATCTGTGCCCAGTGCCACGGAGATGACGCTGGGCCACAATGTCGCTTCAAAAACGGCGGTAGATGCGGTGATGGGCCAAGCCGCGGCGGCGGGGGCGGCGATCGTCAAGGCGGCTCACGATACGTTTTGGGGTGGCTACTCGGGTTACTTTCAAGACCCCGATGGTCACCTGTGGGAAGTGGTTTGGAACCCGGCCTTTTTGCCCCAGTAATGACTATTTTAGGATGAGAGCATGGAAACGCTGACCCTGACTCGACCCGACGACTGGCACCTGCACCTGCGCGACGGCGAGGCGCTGAAGGCGGTTTTGCCCCACACGGTGCGGCAGTTTGCGCGGGCGATTGTAATGCCTAACCTGAAGCCCCCTGTGCGTACGGTGGCCGAGGCGGCGGCGTACCGCGATCGCATTCTGGCAGCAGTTCCACCGGGTCAGCCGTTTGAGCCGCTGATGACCCTCTACCTGACCGACAACACTCGCCCCGAAGAGATTTTGGCGGCTAAGGAGGCCCAGTTTGTCAAAGCGGTGAAGTATTACCCAGCCGGGGCGACGACGAACTCCGATGCTGGCGTGACGGAGATTAGCAAATGCGATCGCGTTTTTGAGACGATGCAGCAGGTCAACATGCCGCTACTGCTGCACGGGGAGGTGACCGACCCAGGGGTTGATATGTTCGATCGCGAGAAGGTGTTTATTGAAAAGTACCTGATGCCTCTCAAGCAGCGCTTTCCCCAGCTGCGGGTGGTGCTAGAGCACGTTACGACCTCAGAGGCGGTGGAGTTTGTGCTGGCGACGGACAATGTGGCGGCCACGATCACCCCCCAACACCTGTTGTTTAACCGCAACAGTCTGTTTCAGGGGGGCCTGCGACCCCACTACTACTGCCTGCCCATTTTGAAGCGCGAAACCCATCGCCAGGCGCTTTTGCGGGCGGCGACCTCAGGCAACCCCAAGTTTTTTTTGGGCACCGATAGCGCCCCCCATCCCCGCAATAGCAAAGAGAGTGCCTGCGGTTGTGCGGGGTGTTTTTCGGCGCTGCACGCAATGGAGCTGTACGCAGAGGCGTTTGAGAGCGTGAATGCCCTCGACAAGCTGGAGGCGTTCGCTAGCTTCTATGGGCCAGACTTTTACCAGCTGCCCAGGAATAGCGATCGCATTACCCTGAGCAAAACGACCTGGCGCATTCCCGACGAGCTGCCGTTTGGCGACACCGAACTGGTGCCGCTGCGGGCCGGGGAAGCGATCGGCTGGAAAATGGTCTAACGCAAGAGATTCCCCCACCCCCCTTGAGAAGGGGGGCAAGAGTTCAATGGTCTTGAGAGCCCCCTTTTTAAGGAGGCAGCACAGCGGGGAATCTGCAGTCTGCAACCTTGGCTATGCCGCTGGGGGCGGAATGCGGCGGGTCATGACGCTGATGTATTCGCCGCTGCGCCCGGTGGGGATGGGGTCGATCCAGCCGATTCTGTCGCAGTAGCGCAAGACTTCCATGCGGTTGATGGCGTCGATGAGGGCGTTGTAGTCGCCGAGCAGTATGTGGCAGAGGCGGTCGGGCTGGTAGGTGGGCAGCCGAAAGCTGGTGGGGAGGTTGGGCTCCCCGGTGGATGAATTAAACATGACGGGTATCTCCGTTTTCGGTAAAGAAAACGGGGAATGGTCTAGCTTTGTCCCAAAGTGAAGGTAAAAAAGACGCTAGATCCTAGAATGAATCCAGGTTATCGCCAGCTTACCGCGCTAAGTTGGGATGACTTAGGGGATTTGAGGAGTGCCACCTCCTCTCTTCCCCGCCCAGAGTCATTCCCCGTGGCAAAGCATAGTACAGTAAGCCCGATAGGAGTGCAACCGTATTGGATGAGGGTTTTGTGGACAGGCTGAAAATTTTGTTAGCGCTTGGGTAGGTGGGGGGTGGTAGGGCGATCGCGAATAAAGTAGAACTTATCTACAGGTAGCAGAAGGATCATGACTGAACTTCTTCAAAAAGCTATTTCCATTTGCAATAGCCTATGACAAAGCGAGAGAAGCTGCTTGAGCGATTGAAGAATAACCCCAATAATGTAAGGTTTTCAGATATTCGTAAACTACTGGAATATGAAGATTTTGAGCTAGATCGGACTACAGGCAGTCATCATATCTTCATCAAAGGTGAACTCACGCTGGTAATTCCAGTACACAACAACAAAGTTAAATCGGTATATGTGAAGCGAGTGCTTGAGTTGATCGATCAGACCAATAGCTGATCTATAGCAAGGAGAAAAGTCGATGGCTGCTTTGAACTACCCAATTGTGATTTACCCTTGTGATGAGGGGGGCTATGTAGCCGAGGTGCCAGCCCTTAAGGGCTGCTTAGCCCAAGGGGAGACACTGGCTGAAACGTTGGATGAACTAGAAATTGTAAAACAGCTATGGTTAGAAACCGCTGAAAAGCATGGCCACACTTTACCTGATATAAACTGGGCTATGGAGAAGGTAAAGGCCTTAAGTTATAGCACCTAAATATAAGACTGAACTACTTCAACAGGCCATTGCAAAGGTTCTAAAACTGTTGGGCGAGGAGCAAGATGCGATCGCAACATGAATCGTTGGGCTCTCATGCCCGTAGCGAGGCCAGACCAGACTCTGATGTTGATAGGTTAGCTATCCTTACAAGTGCCGTTAACCTCGGTCAAGAAATTGCCAACATCAGCGAGTTCCTGGCTGAACTCTCCTTAGAGTACGACAAGGTTGTTGGCTGTCTGTTTATGGATGAGACCCGCTTCACCACCTGTCAAGGGCCGTTACTACGCAACATTCGGCGTGAAGGCATTGCTCTATGACAGAAGACTTAAAGATCAGTGGCCCGTTCACCGACCCTGCATATAATTGAGTTATCACTCTTGAAGTTGAATCTTCGCCATGAGTAACCTGATATCCACCAGCTTCACCATCGAAACCGAGCAAGAAGAAGACGGTCGCTGGATTGCTGAGATTTTAGAGATTCCTGGTGCCCTAGTTTATGGCGATAACCAGCAGCATGCCGTTGCTCAGGTCAAAGCCTTAGCCCTACGTGTGATTGCCGATAAGCTAGATCATGGTGAAATTGATTTGGGCCTAGCTAGTCTGACCTTTGTCGCGGCGTAGAGCATCCTTGTTATGAGCCAGTGGTCATCGACAAAAGCCAAGAAAGTGCTGGCGGCTCTAGAGAAAATTGGCTGGCGAGTAAAGCGCCAAACCGGATCGCACAAAATTCTTGAGCGCGAAGGCTGGAACGACTATGTCTTTGCCTTCCGAGATAGTGACGAAATTGGCTCTAAAATGCTGACTCGTATCGCTAAAAAAACAGGGCTAACCCCTCAAGACCTGTAATTTAGGGCACTCAAACTGCTGAAGGAAGCTTCATCAGCCCTACGTGCCGATGAAATTTTGACCGTTAGGCCACTCTCCCAAGCAGGTTAGACAATCAGCGAGTATATGGTCTCAGTAAGTCCGTGGCTTCAAGTGCGTCACGCAGCGCGATGCAACAGCCATGCAATTGGTTAGAAGCCGTTATCCTAGAAAAGCTGAGTTTTGAGGGCTACGCAGTGCACCCAGACCCCATTCATGTGATCGGCGGCGGGCTGGCCGGTACCGAGGCCGCCTGGCAAATTGCCCAGGCCGGGGTGCCCGTGGTGCTGCACGAAATGCGTCCGCAGAAAACGTCGCCCGCCCACCACAGCGAGCATGTGGCCGAGCTGGTGTGCAGCAACTCGTTTGGGGCGATGTCGAGCGATCGCGCTTCGGGCCTGCTCCACGAAGAGCTGCGGCGGCTGGGCTCGGTGGTGATTGGCAAGGCCGACCAGCACCAGGTGCCCGCTGGCGGCGCGTTGGCGGTCGATCGCGGCATCTTTAGCCAAGACCTGACCACAACCCTAGAGCAGCACCCGCTGATTGAGCTGCGTCGCGACGAGGTGACGAGCATTCCTGACGAGGGCATTGTGGTGTTGACCACTGGCCCCCTGACCAGCGAGGCCCTGTCGGTGGAGCTGGAGCGATTCACGGGGCAGGGCTACATGAGCTTTTTTGACGCCGCCAGCCCAATTGTGGTGGGCGAAAGCATTGACCAGTCGGTGGCATTTATGGCGTCGCGCTATGATCGGGGCGAGGCGGCCTACCTCAACTGCCCTATGAATAAGGAGCAGTACCTGCACTTTTGGACTGAGCTGTGCCATGCAGAGCAGGCCGAACTCAAGGATTTTGAGCGCGAAACGGCAAAATTTTTTGAAGCCTGTCTGCCAATTGAGGAGATGGCGCGGCGGGGCGAAGACACCATGCGCTACGGCCCCCTCAAGCCGGTGGGTCTGTTCGACGCGCGGCTGGGCGATTTCAAAGCGCCTGAGAATAAGAGCAAAAAGCCCTACGCTGTGGTGCAGCTGCGCCAGGAAGACAAGGGCGGCCAGCTGTGGAATATGGTGGGCTTTCAGACCAACCTGCGCTGGGGTGAACAGGCGCGGGTGTTTCGGCTGATTCCTGGTCTGGAAAATGCCGAATTTGTGCGCATGGGCGTGATGCACCGCAACACGTTTTTGAACTCGCCTGAGCTGCTGCACAACACGATGCAGTTTAAGGCCCGCCCGACCCTGCTGGCGGCGGGGCAGCTGGTGGGCACCGAGGGCTATACGGCAGCGGTGGCGGGCGGCTGGCTGGCGGGGACGAATGCGGCCCGGCTGGCACTGGGCCAGGAGCCGCTAAGCCTGCCGGTGACGATGATGCTGGGGGCGCTGGTCGATTTCATTACCTCGGCGGAACCGAAGCACTTTCAGCCGATGCCGCCGAACTTTGGCATTTTGCCGCCGCTGCCGACTAAGGTGCGCGGTAAGAAAGAGCGCTACGGCCAGTACCGCGATCGCGCCCTTAGCGATTTAGACCAGTGGGCCAGCGATCGCCATCTGGCGCTGCACCACCTGCCGTTGAGCGCCATAGCTTAAGCAGGTTGCTTCGCGTCTACCGGGTGGTGCACCCCAGCAGATTTTTGCCTCTACCTCACGGACTATTGCATTACCTTAACAGTTTGCTAAAATTTTCAACGATTAAGGGAAGGTTATAATCAGGTTAATAATATCAAGGGGGTGACTCATGACCCAATTCAATGCTTCTAATCGCCGCGATCTCGATAACTTTCTTTGCCCCCGCAGCCGCTACTACGGTGAGTTTTCGCCCCAGCAACTCACATTTAACGCCAATCTACAAGAGTTTGCGCACCGAATAAGCTATATCTCGGGCCTGCAGACCGGCGGCAAAATTTCGCCCGATGAAGCCTATAGCCAAATTAAGTCGCTTTACAAACAGCTTAAGCGGAGCAAGAAAGGGCTAGAAATTTAAGCCTGGAGTTGCTAGATAGGCGGCGTTAGCATAGGTGAAAACCCGGCGATCGCGTTTTCTCTAACCTACAATTTAGCGGTAAATACGGTCATTCTTTGCAGCTTAGCAGGGGGTGGCCGTATATTTTTTGTGCCTACAGATACCGATTACAAAGTAAAGTTTCATCGACTAGTTGCGACATCAGAAAAAGCTCCAGATCGCAAATCCCACATTGAGACCAATTCAACTATTTCCTGGTCTTAATAAAAGACAAGGTAGACTTACCAGAATGATATGTGTCTTATATTGAGACTCATTAAGAGCAAAATAGGTCTAACCTCAATCCAGCCAAGTCTTAAATCAAGACAAACTTTTTGTTTTTGAGACGATTGGAGCGCCTGGAGGGAAGGATCGGAGGACGTCAGGATGCCTGTTTTGGCTGGCGATCGGCAGCACAGGACGATCTGCGATATGCTTTTGAGTCTCAATGCGAGTCCATTTCTGCGCGTTCTGAGTCTTTTGTCAGGACATTTGAGTCTCAACATCAGACTTTTCTGATAGCGCTATGCTCTAGTCTGATTGCGGTGGGTTGGTTCTGTTGATGGTGCACAAACTTCCGCGCTACTCGGCCAGGCGGGTGCGGCGCGACCGCAAAATGCTTTATGAAATTGAGGGGCGCTGCTACCCCGGTGTGACCACGGTACTGTCGGCGACTAAACCCCAGGCGGCGCGGGAGGCGCTACAGCGCTGGCGACAGCGGGTGGGGGTAGAAGCTGCTCAAAAAATTTCGGGTACGGCTTCCTCGGCGGGCACTCGGCTACACAAGCAGATTGCGGCCTATCTGAATGACGAAACCGTCGAAATTTCGGCTGATTTGACGGGGTACTGGGAGTCTTTGCAGCCTGTGCTGGCCCAGGTTGACGAGGTGCTGCTGGTGGAGGGGGCCGTGTGGCACGAGGCTGGGTTTGTGGGGTTCCCTGATGCGCTGGTGGTGATGAAGGGAGAGCTGCACCTGTGCGATTGGAAGACGGCGCTGCGGCCCAAGCAGCCCCAGTGGCTAGAGGATTATTTTTTGCAGATTGCGGCCTATCGGCAGGCGGCGATTCAGGTCTATGCCGACTTTGGTTTGGAGGTGCAGAAGGGGCTGATTGCGATCGCCCTGGCCGATCAACCCGCCCAGCTCTTTGAGGTGGCGCTGACCGACATGGACGATCACTGGCGGCAGTTTGAGCAGCGACTGCAAGAATTTGAGCGGCGACGGCTGAGGCCGTAGGTGATTGGGCTGGATAACAAACGGGCGATCGCGAGCCCATAACCCCATGCCCGCGATCGCCCGTTCGTAGCTCAAGACGCCCTAGTGAGAATGCCCCTGAAGCTGCCCGCGAATGGCCCCATCGGGAAACTGGGGGTTGTGAACGTTGATGTAAAAGTCAGAGGGGTTGCTCAAAATGCGCTGCACAATGCCTGCTTCGCCTGAGGGGAACTTGCCCTCTTCGCCCTCCGTTAGACAGTCGCCCGCATTGCCGTCTTCGGGGCCAGCCAGTGCGGCAACGACCGGGCCATTCTCTCCCATGGCTCCTTCGTGAATGTGGGCAGCCATGCCTTCGCCCACCGGAACCTGCTGCACGCCAGATACTTCTAGGACGTAGCACAACGTGGTTGGATCGCCGTCAACGCCAAACACGTAGGCACTGCCGGTGCCGGTGGCGTCTCCCACCACCTGGCTAGGGTCGCTGCCGACTTCGGCGCTGCCGTCGAGGTGGGTTTCTAGAATGGTATTGGTGTGGCCTGCATAGGCGCTTTGGGGCAGGGTAACGCCAAAAGTCAGGGCTGCTGCACCCAATGCGAGGCTAAACCCCTGAATCTTGTTTTTCATGTTTGTTCTCGCTCAATCCTGTTTGCGGTCAACGTAAAAATGGCTTGGAGCAGTTATGCCGTCGGGCTGGCCGCTCCTGTATTTTTAGTACGGGTGACACGCCGAATTGGATTCATGGCCAGCCAGGACGGTAATTGCCAAATCACAACTTGACTGGGCTACCGCAACGCTTTGGTTTGAACGATCGCCAGCGCCATTGCTCCGGCAATCAGGCCCCAGAAGGCGGAGCCAATGCCGAGGAGGGTAACGCCGGAAGCGGTGACGAGGAAGGTGATCAGGGCGGGTTCGCGATCGCGCTCCTCCTTCAGGGCGGTAAACAAGCCATTGCCGATGGTGCCGAGCAGGGCTAACCCGGCGATCGCCAGCACCAGCTCGGGTGGAAAGGCGGCAAAGACAGCGGTGACGGTGGCCCCAAACAGGCCAAGCAGCAGGTAGAAAAAACCAGAGGCGATCGCGGCCACGTAGCGTTTATCCGGGTCTTCGTGGGCTTCGCGACCCATGCAAATGGCGGCGGTAATGGCGGCCAGATTGATCGCAAAGCCGCCAAAGGGAGCCAGCAGCACCGTGGCGGCCCCCGTCCAGCCAATCACGGGCGAAATGGGCACGGAGCCATAGCCCGAGGCTCGCAAAACCGCTACCCCCGGCACGTTCTGTGAGGCCATCGTCACCACAAACAGCGGCAGGGCAACGCCAATGAGCGCCCCCAGCGAGAACTGAGGCCCGGTGAACACGGGCCGGGCCAGCTGCAGGCTGACGGTATCGAACTGAATTTGGCGCTGGAGGGCGGCGATCGCGATACCCACCGCCAGCGCCCCCACCACGGCATAGCGAGGGCTGGTGCGGCGCATCCATAAGTAGACGCAGAACATGGCAAAGGTCATCGCAAACTGGGTCTGCATGGCCGTAAACACATCCAGCCCGAAGCGCAGCAGCACCCCGGCCAGCATTCCCGCCGCGATCGACAGGGGAATGCGGTTCATCAGCCGCTCAAACCAGCCGCTAAACCCGGCCAGGGTAATCAGCAAACCCGACACCAAAAAGGCCCCGATCGCCTCAGCCATCGGCACTCCTGCGGCGGCGGTAATCAGCATGGCGGCCCCCGGCGTAGACCAGGCGGTCACAACCGGGGCCCGGTAGCGCAGCGACAGGCCAATGCTGGTGAGCGCCATGCCCAACCCCAGCGCCCACATCCACGACGCAATTTCGGCTGAGGTGGCATTGAGGGCCTGGGCGGCCTGAAACACCAGCACCGCCGAGCTGGTAAAGCCCACCAGCACGGTGACAAAGCCCGCAATAATGGCCGATAGCGAAACGTCTTTGAAAAATGCCCTGGTCATGGTGGCTGAGATGAATGTCTGACCCGAGGCTACCGAACCTCACCCCGGCCAGTCTTGGACGAAATTGCCCTGGCGGTACTGACCAGGGGTAACGCCAAAGGCTTTCTTAAAGGCGCGGTTGAGGTGGCTCTGGTCGCAAAAGCCGTGGGCGATCGCAATGTCGGCAATGGGCTGGTCGGTGTGGAGCGATCGCTTGGCCTGCATGAGCTGCCAGTGGCGCTGATAGCTGTGGGGCGGCAACCCCACCTGCTGCCGAAAGCTGCGAATTAAATAAAAAGGGCTCAGCCCCACCTGCTGGGCCAAAGTATCGATAGAAATATTGTCGGCGTAGTGGGTTTTGAGGTAAGTCTGCACCTGGGCCAGAGCTTTGCTGGTTGGCTCTGGCTGCCGCCAGCGGCGCTGCCTGTCGCCGTAGCGATCGATTAAATGGGCCATCAATTCCAGCAGCAGGGAGTCTCGCTCTAGCTGCGGCGTGGGCTGGCTCAGGGCGACAAACAACCGGCTAAACATCGCCTGCCCAAGGGCATCGGGGCTGGTCTGGAGGGCGATCGCAAAGTAGGGCAGCTCTGGCCCTGGCCACTCTAGCTGAGCCAGCATCTGCTGCATCTTGGGCACGCTGATGTAGAGGTTGCGAAAGCCCCAGCCTGCCTCAGCCTGCACCTGCCCAGTATGCACCTCGCCCGGATGGATCAGCTTAAAGCTGCCGGAGTTGGCGTAGTGGTGGTCGCCCCGGTAGAAAAAGCTGCCCAGACCCGCATGGGTGAAGCCAATGGTGTAGGCCTCGTGCATGTGTTTGGCAAAGGTGTGGCGGTAGAGCTGGGCGTTGTATAACTCTATGCCCGCCACCCCAGACTGCCACAGGCGAGAAACCTCGGTTCTTGGCGTTCCTGCTGGCGGTTTTGAACCGGTCATTGGGCAACCCCGGCAGCGATGAGCGGGCGCAGGTAATCAACCCAGCGGGCATACCCTTCGCCATTTAAATGAACGCCGTCGGCAGTACAGGCCCCATCAATCTCGCCATCGACCACAAACAACGGGTGGAGATTGACGTAGCGGTAGCCCAGAGCCTCTGCCAGAGCAGCAATTCCCTGATTAAGCTGAAGGATTTTGGGGTTGATCCCCGGAAAAGCTGCATCGCTAACGGGCAGCACACTCTGCACATAGACCTGGGTTTGGGGTGCGCTCTGCTGAATCAGGGTCAAAATTTGCTGGTAATGGCTGAGCACCTGATCGGGCGATCGCCCCAAAACAATCAGGTCATTGATGCCAATCATCAAAAAAATTGCCTGAGGTGGTGTCTTGAGCAGGCCAGGCAAACGCCGCAGCACGCCGCTGGTGGTGTCGCCGCTAATGCCGCGATTGCGAATTGTCACGGCAGAAAACCAGTCTGACCATTCCCCCTCGTCGGTGATGCTGTCGCCCAGGAAAAGGATATCGTCTGTGCTGACAGTCAGTTTTTCGAGCTGGCTCTGCCGCTGGCGATAGTAAGGACTTTGGTAAATGGTCATTTCTGGATTAGTTTTGCGGTGCCACCGCGCCTGCAAATAAGCCCATCCGCCTCGACGAGCAACGACTAGAACCCCAGCGGCCACAAATGCAATGTTTAGGCCGATAGAAACTAGACTTATCCAGCGAACGGCAGCCATTGGTCTTGCTCACTAAATTCTCCCCACTACCGTAAAGCATTGCGGGGAGAGAACCCAGTGGTTAGCTAAGGCAGCAAAAGCAAAAGGGCGCAGATTCCCAGCACAAGCAAATTCTAGGAACCCTAAATCCATTCAATCGTCTCGCCTTGGGACCAACTTGAATCATTACAAGTCTTTTGGTTTGCGCTATGAGTCTCAATGCTGGACCAACCATGTAATCCTATCAACGGTCTGTCGGGGTCGATTAAGTAAGCCAGCCCGAGCTGCTTCAGCTACCCTTGCAGAGGAAGGATAGTTGGCATTCGACTACAAATATCCTCTAGAAGGCTGCGAGAAGGCCTTTGAAAAGGTCGAAAATTTAGTCCAATTTTAGTCCATCAAAAATTCAGTCTTCGCCAAACCCGCTTTTCATGGGACTTTCAGGGCTTTGATAATTTGCGTGATACGCAACTATTCAAGGCCTGAGAGCTGCCTCAAGATCTCTTGGGTCATAAGGTGGTCGGAGAGTTGATCGGCTTGCCCGGCCTCTAGAGCAGACTGGATTAGATGTCTGAAGTTGCTGTAGCCAGTTTTGTTGTAAGGGTGATTTTTCGGCAATGTTTTCACCAGAATGGCTAGCGCCTGCATATAGAGAGGTTCCGCTTCGCCATAGCGCCCCATCGACTTGTATAGCTCAGCCAGATTATTCAGGCTGGTGGCCGTGTCAGGATGATCGGCCCCCAACTGCTGTTTTCGAATCGCCAGCGATCGCTCGTAAAGGGGTTCCGCCTCGCCATAGCGCCCCATCGACTTGTATAGCCCAGCCATATTATTTAAGTCAGTAGCAACGTCGGGATGGTCTTTTCCATAAACCTGTTCATCAATGGTGATCGCTCGCTCGTAAAGGGGTTCCGCCTCGCCATAGCGCCCCATCGAGTTGTATAGCAAAGCCAAATTATTCAGGCTGATAGCCATAAAGGGATGATCGGCCCCCAATTGCTGTTCGCAGATAGCCAGCGATCGTTCATAGAGAGGTTCCGCCTCGCCATAACGCCTCATTGCACGGTACAGCTCAGCCAGATTATTCAGGCTGTTGGCCACATCAGGATGGTCGGCCCCCAACTGCTGCTCTCGGCAATTGAGGGCATTGTGATAGGCCACCTCAGCCTCGTCATAGCGAATCTCGTTTTCAAGAGCTTTGCCTAGGTCGTTGTATAAGCTACCTAAAAGCGGAGAGTCTGGGTCTTGGGCCAGCAATTCATCAATCTGCTGCTGCAAATCGGCAGGGTCGGCTGTGGGGGAAGTGGGGGGCTGCTCCTGGCTCTGGCTCTGGCCACGCTCTGGCTCAAACGCCCAGGCTACAGGCTGCGAAAACTCAAACACGCCCCCTCGCCAGCTCCAAAAATCTGGCGCTTTGTCGGCCAACTGCGAGGCAATGCGCGGCGTCAGCCACAGCACCAGCGGCAGCTTAAACTCCCGCAGCGATTCCCGCGTCCACTGTAGCGAAAACAAAAACTGTTCCAGAGCCGATCGCTCTTGATTCAGCCGCAGCCCCAGCAGCTCATCGGCCCCCAAAACAGTCACTACCGCAGCGGGGCTAGTCTCTAGCTCCGGCTCTTGCTCGACATGCTCTTGCAGACTTTGCTTCAGACTGGGCTGGCGCAGGTCAATGCGAATGCGATCGCACCTTGTCCCCTTTTCCCGCAGCTCCGCTTCATAGGTGTCGATAATCTCATCGCGATACTTCCAGTTGTCGCAGATTGCCACCAGCAAATTTAGCCGCCCATAGCTCGACTGTATCGACCACACCAATCGGCGCAGCTGATGTTTATTTTCGGCAGCGACATCGTCCACGGTTGACCTCACTCAATCAGTTGTTTTTGCTTCAGCAAATCCACCACAATCGGGTGCACGTCATACCACAGCGCATCGTTTTCATACTCCAGCACCATCAAACCGTGGAGCAGTTTGACAAAGCCGTCGCTGCTGGCATCGGGAGTTTCAGCGGTTTTGTACACCCCCACCAACAGATCGTACAGATCGCTACCAATCTGCCGGGCAAAGTCGTGGCGCAAATTCCGCAGCGCTACCGTCAAAATCTCATCATTTATTTTCACGCTGTCGCTGTCGGGCTCAATTTCGAGCTGCACCATGCACTCCGTGCAGCATTCACGGGCAATACGCACCAGCTCTCGCATCACGCCCCCGCTTTTCAGCACCATCTGTCGGGCCGTCTGAGCATCCACCAAATCCTCGGGCAGCCGCTTAGCCAGCACCTTCAAAAACACATCAAAGGTTTTTGCAACTGGCTCGGCCTCAGGGTTATGGCAGTCGGCCTTGGCAAAAAACTTCGCCACCGGAAACAAATGCGGTCGCACCACCCCTTCAGAATTGAGTGCCCCCATCACCTGCGGCTCTTGCACCGCCGAAACTGGAATGGTGAACACCACCCGAAACTGGGGCGAAAACAGCGACTTAATGTTGTTGCGGTAGATCTCTTCCACCAGGGGCAGATCGAGCTTGTCCAGGTCGTCAATGATCACCAAGACGGGCTTTTTAGTCGTAGTTTGAATCGCTGCCGCCAGGCGATCGCACTTGCCCACCAGATCAGAAATCCGCTTCTCAAAGGTTTTTTGTAGCTCATCGCGAAAGCTTTTTTCCTGCTGAAGCTTGGCTGTAACTACCTTGATATCTCCGCCCAGCCCCATTTCTCCCTTGGTGGCCTGACTAGAGGTTTGGGTATGCACAGTGGTATTCCAACCCAGCAGCGATTGTTTGATATCCTCCGCTACTGAAATGCGCTGCTTAGTAGCCTGACTCAGCAGCTTGATGGCGATCGCATAGAGAATATTGACGTGGGTAATGCCGCTCATCTCAATCAGATCTGCGATTGAGAAAAACACCACAGAATGATTGGGCTGCATCTCAATCGCCAGACGCTTCAGCAGCGTAGACTTGCCGCAGCCCCGGTGGCCCGCAAAAATAAACTTGCCGTTTTTAACCGACGCCTCAATCTCGCGCTTTAGCCGCACCATCACCGGCAGGCCGTAGTCCACGCGAAACCGCTCAATATCCTCCGGTTCCACCAGCGGAAACAGGTCTAAATCTTTGTAGGCCTGCTGATATCGCTCTAAAAGCGCCTGATCCATGCCACCTGGTGCCAACGAAACCCCTTTATAGTACCGCCTCAGCCCAATGCCAGTTGAGAGACCTGACAACAGAACTGTTCCCTTAAATAGAGGCGGGGTTAGCGCGAACCACGTACTATCGGGCCAGGTGAGCTAAGTCTAGGGAGGTAGCGCCCTCGACCGTTGAGATAGCTCACCAGCCTTATCTATAGACCACTGGAGATAGACAGCCCAATGCAGCTAGGAAAATGGGTCGGCCTGCTGGCCTTAGGGGTCTCTATCTACTTGCTTTGGAGCATTCGCCAGGTGCTACTGCTGCTGTTTGCGGCGGTGGTGATAGCGACCGTGCTCAACCGGGTGGTGCGGGTCTTGCGGCGGCTGCACATTAAGCGGGGATTTGCGATCCCAATCACCATTGCCCTGCTGCTGCTGACCGTCTTTGGCATTTTTGCCATCATCCTGCCGCAGTTCATCAATCAGCTGCAAAACTTGAGCGGGCTGCTGCCAGCGGCGATCGAGCGCCTGAGCAACCTGTATGACTGGTTTCAGAGCCGCATTCCCGGTGCGGCCCTGGGCGAAAACCAGGGGATAAACCGCCTGCTAGATCAAGCCCAATCGCTGATATCTAGCACCGTCGGCAATTTTTTTACTATCCTCAACTCGTCGATCAACGTGGTCGTGAGTCTGTTGCTTGTGCTGGCGGCTACCGTTATGCTGCTGGTCAATCCGGGCTCTTACCGACGCACCTTCATTGCCGCCTTTCCTGCCTTTTACCGCGATCGCGTCGACGACATTTTGAGCCAGTGCGAGCATTCCCTGGTGGGCTGGTTTCAGGGCACCCTGGCGGGCATGGTGACGATCGGCACCCTGAGCTACATTGGGCTGCTCATTTTGGGTGTGCCGCTGCCCCTGGTCAATGCCATTCTGGCCGGGCTGCTAGAGATTATTCCTAACCTCGGCCCCATTATCAGCGCGGTGCCACCGATTCTACTGGGCCTGTTAGACGCGCCCTGGAAAGGGTTTGCCGTGCTGATTCTGTACTTTTTAATTCAGCAGGTTGAGAGCCTCGCCCTGGTGCCCTTCCTCATGAAGCGCACGGTATCGCTCATGCCGCTGTTTACGCTGCTGTCGGTGGTCGTATTTGCGTCTTTGTTTGGTCTGCTGGGGCTATTTTTGGCGGTGCCCCTGCTGATTGTGGTGCAAATTTGGCTGCAAGAAGTGCTGGTCAAAGATGTGATGGATCGCTGGCAGGTGCCCTCGTCTAGCCCCAGCCGAGAGCAGCTACCCTAGCGATAGGCCTTGCGATCGCCCTGGTGCAGGCGGGTGACTAGAGGGCATGCATCCCCTTTTGAAGAAAACCTGCCCCCTTTTTTAAGGGGGGCTTTATTGAGGAACTTAGACAGGACACATCTTGGGGGGATCAGGGCGGGATTTTAGACAAAGCAGAGATACGCTACTCAATCTGCCGATCGCGCCTCAGCAGGCTAAACACCTCTCCCTGCTCGGGCGTAATCAAAATCCCCGATTGGGGGATAGTCACCAGTTGGCTCCAGGTGGCCTGGTCGGCGTAGCGCAGCACATGCAGCAGGTTGATGGTGTCGCGCACCCCCTCAGGCGAACCAATCACCAGATGGCGCAATCGCTCTGGCCGGGGGTTGGGGTTAGCAAGGTGCAGGGGATTGAGACCTCCGAGTTCTGGCAGAACTCGGAGGTCTTGACGGATAAAGCACAACATAATCGGGTTCCTTTCCGATGAGACGACGGGGAAGAAACCCAAAAATTTAGCCGCCCTAGACTTGTGCAGTTCGGGGCGGCCTGGGCAATAATAGCCCTAGCCTCCGAGACAGCTCGACCTGTCGAAGGGGTCAGCCGCTGGTTGGTGGTACCAACACCTTCCAGTGGCGTCTGACTAAATTTTTGGGAAGCACAGCTGCACGCACACAGCCATCCAGCAAAAATAACCTATCCTTTAGGCGATCGCAAGTTAAAAATGCTACAGGTTTGAGCGCATTTCATCTGGCGATGACATCACCTAACGAATGGGTAGCATCCGTGGATTGCGCATCGTCACCTTCGTTGAAAAATACAGGATATACGCCACCTGTAGGGGCGAATGGCATTCGCCCAATGCAAAGTCTACGCCTCACCCCTTCACCCAACCCCATTTGGTTACCCACAATGGGGTTGGGCAAACACCGTTTGCCCCTACAAGGCTCATGCCCCCTGCCTTTGCCGCAAGATTTCAAGATTTTGCTGAACTGTTTTAGTGTCAGGATGCTCGTCGCCCAACAGCCGTTTGCACATCGCCAGGGCATCTTGATAGAGGAGTTCGGCCTCGCTGTAGCGACCTTGTTTGTCGTAGAGCATTGCCAGATTATTGAGGCTAGTGGCGACAGCGGGATGCTCGTCGCCCAAGAGCCGTTTTCTCATCGCCAGGGCGTCTTGGAAGAGGGGTTCGGCCTCCCCATAGCGCCCTTGATTGTAGCAGAGCGCCGCCAGATTATTAAGGCTAAGGGCGATGGCAGGATGCTCGTCGCCCAAGAGCCGTTTTCTCATCGCCAGGGCGTTTTGGAAGAGGGGTTCGGCCTCCCCATAACGGCCTTGATTTTCATAGAACATCGCTAGATTATTGAGACTAAGGGCGATAGCGGGATGCTCGTCACCCAAGAGCCGTTTTTTCATCGCCAGGGCGTCCCGGAAGAGGGGTTCAGCCTTCCCATAGCACCTTTGATTGTAGTAAACCATCGCTAGATTATTGAGACTAAGGGCGATATCAGGATGCTCGTCGCCCAACAGCCGTTTTCTCATCGCCAGGGCGTCTTGGTAGAGGGGTTCGGCCTCCCTATAACGGCCTTGATTGTCGTAGAGCAATGCCAGGTTATTGAGGCTAGTGGCGACAGCGGGATGCTCGTCACCCAACAGCCGTTTCCTCATCGCCAGGGCGTCTTGGTAGAGGGGTTCGGCCTCCCCATAACGGCCTTGATTGTCGTACAGCATGGCCAGATTATTGAGGCTGGTGGCGACAGCGGGATGCTCGTCACCCAACAGCCGTTTTCTCATCGCCAGGGCATCTTGGTAGAGGGGTTCGGCCCCGCTGTAGCGGCCCCGTTCACTTAGATAAATCGCAATCTTATTAAACAGTCTTCCTGTTGATTCAGTTTCAATCGCAAAGCGCTGTTGCCAACTCACTAAAGCCAGGGCATGGGGTAGCAGGCGATCGCACACCAACCAATTCGCAAACTCAACCTCTGGAAACACCCTACTCATCGCCTCCAGCAGTTGCCGAACTATAGCTTCCTGCGCCGCCTCATCCAACCCATCGCGGATCACCTCCTGCACCAGCCGATGCACGCTAAAGGTTTGCTCCTCCCCATCGCGCACCACCAGCGAAAATCGCCCCGCTTCGCGCAGTAGCGCCATATACTCCAGCGGCTCGGCCAGGGCACTCTGCAACGGTTCCTCAAACGCCGCCGCATTGTCTTTAAACACCTCTTCGGGAATGCCATCCGGGGCCAAAAACGCACACAGGTTCAACAATACCGCCACCGCCGGTAGCCGCTGGCTCGCCACCTGCACCGCCAGCCCAAACGTAATCGTCACCGAAGGGTGGTCAAGGGCGTTGTCTCCCCGCTGGGCCAACAGCTGCGGCCCAGCCGTTTTGTAAAGCCGCAAATATTCCTTCAGGCTAGAGGGCGTTTCTAAAATGTAGGCCCCCGCCTGGTCTAGGGCCAGCGGCAGCCCATCCATCTGCGCACACAGCGCCAGCGCCAAAGTTTGATCGGCCTCTGTTGCCTCTTGCCAGGTGCCCTCTTTACCCACTCTGCCACTGCGCCGCAGCAAAAACAGCGCCCCCTCCTGCGGTGGCATCTTCAAGACCGCCACGCACACCGCCAGCGGGCGCGTCTCCGAGGCGCGAGTGGTCAGCAAAATGTGGCCCTGGTCGCACAGCGCCAGCCAATCTCGCACCAGCTCCAGGTGGTCGGCATTGTCTAGCACCAGCAGCCAGCCAGCATTTTTGCTCAACCAGCCCTTTACCAACTGCACCACCACCGCCTGGTCGGCCTCTTGGCTCAGCGCCAGCCCCAGGTCTTGGGCCAAGGCCGTCAGCCCTGAAACTAGCTCATCCTGCGTTTCGGCCCGCACCCACAGCACAGCGCTGTACTGCCCTCGATAGCGATGGGCATATTCCGCCGCCGTCTGCGTTTTGCCCACACCGCCCAGGCCGCTCAGCGCCGCAGGTTCCCCCGCTGCCATCGCCTGGTGAATCTGCCCTAGCACCTCCTCTCGCCCCGTGAAGAACGGATTCCGGCGCGGAGCTAAAAACAATGGGCCAGCATTCGACAAATTCGATGCGACTGGGTTCGGCTCTCCCAAAATCTCGCTCAGCAGTTCTTGCACCACCGCCAGCCCTGGGCCACCCGTACCCTCTGCCCACTGCAACAAAATAGACGTACGATTTCCCTGGGCGGCAATGTCAGGCGGAATAATCCCCGGTGGCGGACTTAGGCTAAAGGCTAACTCCCCAAACTGCGACCCCGGCAACCCATTCAGCGTGCGAATGAGGTTGAGCCGCTGAATAGCCGATAGCTTGGGCGGTTGAGATGCTTCACCAGAGGTCATAGGGTCGTCGTAGAGCCTGCCCCAAAGATAACCCAGTTGTTCGGTTCCGCTATCTTTCAAGGGTAGGCGGCAAGGAGAACGATGCGATCGCACCCCACACCTCAAATATTGCCAACCCCAGTCAACTCCAGCAAGCGCCAAGCAATCACACCCCGGTGATAAGCAATCACACCTGAGTGTCAACTAATCACATCCGATCGCCAAGCAATCACCTCCCGGTGCCAACTAATCACACCCCCGTAACAAGCAATCACATCCATGTGATTGCCAATCGCATGGGCTGCCCTACCTCACCCCCATCGCCGCTTCATGCAGCAGCGCCTATCCATATTGCTTCCATAAAGCTTTCTCAATTCCTCCGGGTTCTTCGCCGCACCGGGCACATTGCCTAAAGCGCAAGGCAAGCCTCCACACCCTTCCCGCATCCCCCTTCCACCACCCTACAAATGCCATTAAGGAGCATTACACCATGCCCAATACCGACACCAGCCGCCGCCTGCGGCCCGACTACATCGACCAGGATATCGAATCACTGCGCGGAGCCCGCACCATCGCTGGCTACACCTCGCCTCGCCCCGAAACCACCCTCGAAGGGCTCCAGAGCAGCTACGCCGAAATGATCGCCGCCCAAGACGAAGCCTCCGAAGCCCTCATTCGCGCCAAAGCCGCTGCCGATCGCGCCCGCCTCACCGAGTGGAAATTCCACAACAACATCCTGGCCATGAAAGAGCTGGTGCGCGGCGTCTACGGCTCCGATAGCAACGAAGCCCAGGCGATCGGCTACAAGAAAAAATCTGAGCGCAAACGCCCCCGGCGATCGGCAGCCTAAGCCCTAAATGAATCGTTAACAACATACCCCCGTAACCGTCCCCTTCGACTCCGCTCAGGGGACGGTTACGGGTTTACAAAGCTTCAACCTCGTCGATCAGTTCGATTCCGACGATAATGAAGCCGTGTTATCACCCCAGGCCAACCCGTGACCTCTGAACAAAACGACGCCCCAGCCCCAATCGAGCATCAAAACGTCCCCGTCGAGCACCGCAGCCTCCACGACTTTCTGTATAGCGCTGCCGACGAACATGCCGCCGAAACCGCCGCCGCCCCGCCCACGGCCTCCACCGGCAGTACCCCCATGCCCATTGCCGACTGGTGCGACCAAACCCAGGATGCCAAAGTAACCGGGGTCTATGCGGTGCTCGATCGCGATCGTCAGACTCAGTTTATTGGCATTTCCCGCAACGTTGCCCTATCGCTGCGCAGCCACCTCGCCGCCAAAGGCGACGCTGTTTGCGCCCTGGTCACGGTAGAGCCCTTCAACTTTCCCAACCGAGAGGCCATGAGCGCCCTGCGCGACGAGTGGATTGCAGCACTGCCCAGCCCCCCGCCCGGCAATACCGACGGCACCTGGGCCGGCACCATCGCCCAGGCCGCCACCCAGGCCATGTCTGCCGAAGAGCGCGAAGCCTACGAAGCCAAAAAGCTCAAGCTCCGCCGCGCCATGGCCGATGGCGCACTGGCTAAAGAGCAAGATGCGGCCCAAACAGCCCAGGCAGCCAATCCCCAAGATCTCCAAGCCGCCATGACCGACGACAACTGGAGCGCCCTGATCCGCGAGCAAACCCAGCAAACCCAGTGAGAGACTTCAAACCTCCGGGGTTTCTAAAAACCCCGGAGGTTTAGCGGCGTAGAACCAGTAGAGATCCCCCTAAATCTCCCTTTTTAAGGAAGACTTCTAACCCCCCTTTTTAAGGGGGGCAGGGGGGATCGACCAGTGATTAAAGCTACAGCGCCCCACTACCCGCTTAGTTGCGATCGCCAACCGGGTCGGCAATGTACTTAAAGTCAGGCTCAGAGTTCCAGGGACCGCGCTCGTCTTTGCCGTCGCCGTTGGTTGAGAGATTGTAGTAAAGTTCTACCGTCTCATCGGGCTGAATGTTGCCGAACATCGGGTCGGTGAGTTTGCCCATAGCGTCAAGGGCATTCATAAACATTTTGGTGTGGGAAATTTCCCGAGTCAGCAGGTGGGTCAGCGTTTTTTTGGTGCCCTCGTCGGTGGCCAGTTTAATTAGCGACTCGTAGGTTTGGCGAGCACCGGCCTCAGCCGCAATGTTAGCGCGCAGATCACGGACCACATCGCCACCTTCGTTCAGGTAGCTAGCCGTCCAGTTGTTGCCCTGGCTATCGAGAAAGTGAGGCCCCATGCCGCGCACGGCAAACAGCGTGCTGTTGTAGGCGTCGGTTTGATCGGTATTTTTGGTATGAATTTCGATCAGCTTGCCAACCATTTCTAGATGGCCAAACTCTTCCACAGCAATGTCTTGCAGCATATCTTTAATGCCCGCATCTTCAACGTGGAAGGACTGCACCCAGTATTGCAGGGCAGCAGAAAGCTCGCCGGTGGCCCCACCAAACTGCTCAAGCAGCAGCTGAGCAAATACAGGATTCGCCTCATTAACTTGAACGGTATGGACGGGATCTTTTTTGTGAAAGAACATAGTTACCCTTGTGTTTTCATTAGCTTGTCTCAGCTAACTGTTATCTGTCATGGTCACTGTTTGTCAGCCAGCCATTCTCTGTATATGGGTAGACAATATAGGTAGAGATGGTTGTCTTCTATAGCTATGCTTAGACCTTGCAAGTAGGTTTGATCATCTATAAACCGCATTTCGATTCCGCTCAATGCTCGATGCGCTGCTGGGCAGAGGGTTGAGCCTGGTTGACTGACAAAACGTTTGAAACTCTTATCCTGCTGTAGGTTGGGTTAGCGTCAGCGAAACCCAACAAAACCGTTTAAGCAGCGTTTTTGTAGAATAGCGCTGCATTTGCCCTGCCCACCGCCGCCTGCTTCTGCCCTGCGGTAGATTTAGCCAGCGAATTAGACGTTATAAACTTCGGAAGGTTTTTGTCGCGCTAATGTCCTTCGGGCTTTCCTCTGCCTCCGCGTTACAAGTCTTCTTTTTCAACAGCCAGAGGTAGGTCACTTGATCTATGATCTTCGGCAGCGGGCTAAATACCCACGACAGCGGTTGGCTATGGCTTTGGGTGTAGGCCCAGGCTCTTTAGGGCGCTTAGAACCGTCTGCCAACCAGGGGAACTAAGGGTTTTGTATGGCCACCTGCGATCGCACCGTTTTAGTTCTTCACGATGATGCTTTGGGCAGCGCTGGCCTCTATCAGCGTCTGCTTGAGCAAGAGACTGCGTCAGCGTATCGCGTGCTTACCGAGGGCTATGGCGGCCCCGTTCTAGACCTGTGCCGCACCTACTCCGTAGCTGGCATTATTTTGGTGTGCCATGCTGCTGACCCGCGCGGCCTTGAGCTGCTGACTCAGCTCAGGGCTGAGCTGGGCAACGCCTGCCCGCCAATTGTTGCCATCGGCGATAACGATGCCAGCTTGGCCAGACGGGCGTTTAAGGCGGGTGCAGCCGACTATCTCATTCGAGACCAGCTAGCGGCTGACACCCTTTACCAAGCGCTTAGTGATGCTCTGCCAGCATCAAGAATAGATGCCTCAGACCCGATCGCCGCTCTTTCTTTTGGCGATCGCTACCGCGACCTGGTTGAGTCGCTAGACGAAGGCTTTTGCCTCTGCCAAATGCTGCTCAACCCGGAGGGTGCCCCCGTTGACTATCGGTTTTTGGAGGTTAACGCCGTCTTTGAGTCGCTGACCGGCCTGCAGCAGCCCGTTGGCAAAACCGCCCGCGAGCTGGTGCCCGATTTAGAAGAAACCTGGTTTGAAACCTATGGCCGGGTCGCGATCGATCGACAGCCCATTCGCTTCGAGCAGCAGTCGGTGCCCATGCATCGCTGGTTCGACCTGTACGCCTTTCCGATGGGCAAGCCCGAGCATCACCTGTTTGGCATCCTGTTTAGAAACATCACCATCCGCAAAATTGTAGAGCAGGAGCGAGAAAAGTTTTTTACCGTCGGCTCCGACCTGCAGGCCATCTCCGATAGCGACGGGTACTTTCGCTGGGTTAGCCCCTCCTTTGAGCGCGTGCTGGGCTGGACCGCCGCCGAAATCACCGCTCGACCCTGGACTGAGTTTCTCCATCCAGACGATATCAACCGCTCAGTGTTGGAAGAAGAAAACTTGTTCACGGGCCAGGAGACCCTCGCCTTTGAGAACCGCTACCGCCACAGAGACGGCTCTTACCGCTGGCTGCTCTGGCGAGTGCAGCCCGACTGTACTCAGCGGCTGCTCTACGGGGCCGCCGTAGACATTACCGAAAGCAAACGCCGCGCCGCCAACACGGCCTTTCTGGCTGAAATTTTAACCGAGTTCTCCGGGCTTTCGTCCGCTGAGGCGATCATGCAGACCGTCGGCGCAAAAATTGGGGCCTATCTCAACCTGTCAGCCTGTGCCTTTGCCGAGATCGATGCGGCTGAGGCCGAAGCGGTGATTAACCAGGCCTGGCATGCGGAAGGGACGCTCGACCCGGTGGGTACCTATCACATTGCCGAGTTTCTTACCGAGGGCTTTCGCCTGGCGGCCCACAGTCAGCAGACCGTTGTGGTTCGAGATACCCAGGCCGATCCGCGCATCTATGGCGAACCCTATGCGGCGGTCAACGTTGGCGCACTGGTCAGCGTACCGTTCCACAAAGAGGGCCAGTGGCGGTTTATGCTCAACGTCTACGACTCGGTGCCCCACGACTGGCGCGAGGACGAAGTTGAACTCATTCGCGAGCTGGCCCACCAGATTTTCCCGCGTCTAGAGCGCGCTCGGGCCGAGGCGGCGCTGAGAGAAAGCGAGGCTCGCTTTAAAGGCTTTGCCGAAAACAGCAGCGACGTGATTTGGATTACGGACGCCCACAAGTATCAGCTGGTCTACGTCAGCCCTTCGTTTGAGCAGGTGTGGGGCCGCTCTGCGACCGAGCTGTACGCAAACCTGAGCGGCTTTGTCGAGTATATTCACCCCGACGATCGCGATCGCATTGAGTGGGGCTGGCAACATTGTACCCAGGCGGCCTACACCCAGGAGTACCGTGTCCTGCGGCCCGACGGCACCACCGTCTGGATTCGCGATCGCGGCTTTCCCATCTATGACGATCAGGGCGAGCTGCTATGGGTGGGCGGCATTGCCGAAGACATTAGCGAAAGGGCACGGCTTGAGGCCGAACGCAGACGCGGCGAAGCCATCCGCAGGCAGGCCGAAGCCGACCTGCAAACCAGCGCAGAGCGACTGAGTTTAGCGCTAGAAGCGGCCAAACTGGGCGACTGGATCTGGGATGCCGCCACCGATATGGTGACGCTGTCAGAGCAGGCCGCCGTCGTATTTGGCATTCCGCCCGGCCCCCACATGACCTGGACCCAGCTGCAGGGCCTCATTCACGCCGACGATCGCGATCGGGCCCGCTTGCAGGTCGAGCAGGCGATCACAGGCCACAGCGACTACGACATCGAATACCAGGTGATCCACGCCGATGGCCAGACTCGCTGGATTGCCGCCAAAGGGCGCGCCCAGTACGACGCGTTGGGGCAGGTGTTAGGCATGATCGGGGTGGTGCAAGACATTACCTGCCGCAAACATACCGAGCAAGAGCGCGAACAGCTGCTAACCAGCGAGCGCACCGCCCGCACCCAGGCCGAAGCCGCCAACCGCATCAAAGACGAGTTTTTGGCCGTCGTTTCCCACGAGCTCAGGTCGCCCCTCAACCCCATTCTGGGCTGGTCACAGCTGCTGCGCCAGGGACATCTCAACGAGCAAAAGACGCAGTATGCCTTAGAAATCATCGAGCGCAATGCCCAGATACAGGCGCAGCTAATCAACGATCTGCTCGATGTGTCTCGAATTCTGCGCGGCAAGCTGAGCCTGAATAAGAAGGCCGTCAACCTGGCGGCGGTGGTTCGAGCCGCCCTAGAAACAGTGCAGCTAGCGGCAGAGGCCAAATCTATCGATTTGCGACTGACGATTTTAGATGTTGAATCGCAAGAAAGCGACAATCCAAAATCTAAACTTCAAAATCCAAACCTGCAGGTGTGGGGCGATATCGATCGGCTGCAGCAAGTGGCCTGGAATTTGCTCTCCAACGCGGTCAAGTTTACCCCGGAAGGCAAGCGAATTGAGGTGCGGCTGGAGAGAGTAGGTGGGGTAGGTGAGGTAGGTGGAATCGTACCCACATCACCTACCCCACTCACATCACCCACGCCACCCACATCACCCACGCACCCACGTACCTACGCCCAACTCACCGTCAGCGACACGGGCAAGGGCATTCACCCCGACTTTCTGCCCCACGTTTTCGATCGCTTTCGGCAAGAAAACGCCACCACCACGCGCCAGTTTGGCGGCCTGGGGCTGGGGCTCGCCCTGGTGCGCTACCTGGTCGAGCTGCACGGCGGCCGAGTGCAGGCCGACAGCCCCGGCGAAGGCCTGGGCGCAACCTTTACCGTTCAGATTCCGCTCATGGCTCAAACCTCTGCAACCGATCGAGAGGCCGACTCCTCTAAGCCCTCCACCGACCTGACCGACGTGCAAATTTTGGTGGTCGATGACGACAACAGCACGCTCGAATTCATTGCCTTTTTGCTGGAGCTAAACGGGGCCAGGGTTATCGCCGCCGCCAGCGTCGATCAGGCGCTCTCGGAGCTAGGTCAGTTTGTTCCCGACATTTTGCTCAGCGACATTGGCATGCCCGATCGCGACGGCTACATGCTCATGCGACAGGTGCGACAGCTGCCCCCGGAGCAGGGCGGCCAGGTGCCCGCGATCGCCCTCACCGCTTACGCCGGAGAAATCGACTACCAGCAGGCGATGGCGGCGGGCTTTCAAAAGCACATTGCCAAACCCGTCGAGCCCGACCACCTGATCAAAGCGATCGCAGACCTGCTCAATCTCAGTGCTTCGTAGGGTGCCTTCGCGGCCCGCACCCCTAAAGGCTTCACAGCTTTGACGTTGGTCCGCAACACACCGCTTAGGGACGCGCTGATTCTGGGGTAGCAGGCAGCGAAAACTCCTGTATGGGCACCACCCGCAGGGTGAGATCAATGGGCTGATCGAGGCGATCTTCCAAAAACGCCTGGGACTGCCGCACATCCCCAGCGGTAATGGTGTTGGGCGGAGCCGCAAAATCGAGGACGATCTGAAGCGAACCCTGGTTTTGCCGCAGAGCCACATCCTGTAGCTCGGCCCGCTGAGACAGGGGCAGCTCGTTGCGAATAATTTGGCCGACCCGCTGACGCGAGTTAGACTGCACCAGCAGCTTGTTGAGCGAAAGCCCCAGCGGAACGCCCAGCACCAGCAGCAGCAGCGTCGATAGCACAATTCCCTCCTGGGCGCGCTTGAGGGTGCCGTAGCGCTGCCACAAAAAGACCAAAATGCCGCTGAAGATAATGCCGGTCAGGTTGGTGATAAACAGCAGGGTGGCCCCCAAAAAAACATTTGGCTCCAGCCGGGCCACCCCAATACCAATCACGCTCAAGGGCGGCACCAGGGCCACCGCGATCGCTACCCCCGGAAAGGCATCGGCCACGTGCTTGCGCGACTTGGCAAAGGCCCCCGCCGCCCCCGCCGCGATCGCCACCATCAGGTCAATTAGGTTGGGCTCCGTGCGCAGCAAAATTTCCTCATTCAAAACCTGAAGCCCAATCAGGCTGGCAATCAGCGTCGAGCTAAACACCGTCGCCAGCGTGCCCCAGAGCAGCGTTAGACCCGCCCGCTTCATCAGGCGGCGGTTTGAAATAGCGATCGCGTAGGCAATGCCAATAATCGGCCCCATCAGCGGCGCAATAATCATCGCCCCGATCACCGTGGCGGTGCTGCCCGCCAGCAGCCCCAGCGATGAGATCACCCCCGACAGCATCAGCATGACAAAAAAGCTGAGCGACGGCACCGACTCTCGCCACAGCAGGCGATTCACCCCCGCCACCGGCATGGGCTTGCTAGCTAGCCACTGCCAGTCGCCGCTGTTGCTCAGCCACAGCTTGCGCCGCTGGCGGCGCAGGCGAGCCAAAAATTTTAGGTATCGGTATCGCTGAGTCATGGCTTAACCAAACGGTGCAGGCGCAGCCCCATTCTCCAGCAACAGCGACTCCTTTCACCCAAATTGACACCCTATTCAACCTGCACAAAATCAGTCTACAAAGAATCACGGCTAGACTCATTTAGACTTGACATAGACTCAAACCTAGATTGCCAAGCCCTACCCACCTACCTCCTTTCTCCCCACGGGAGACGCTAGCGCGTTGGCGAAGCCCGTCCCCAGGACCAACAACTCCGCTCAGGGACCATCGCCCCCTCCCTTTCTCCCTACGGGAGACGCTAACGCGAACGACTCCGCTCAGGGACCATCCACGCACCCACGCACCCACTCCAAACCTACAGCCCCGATAGCCGCACCTTGTAAGGAATCTCCTCGACTGGTACGTCTTCACTATCCCAGTCGTCGTAGCGCAGCTGCAGGCGCTTTTCCCCGGCATAGCCTACTAGCTTGCCGCTGTAGCGTTTGGCCTCGGTGCCCAGGCTTTGAATGCGCACCATGCCGTTAAACACCGTGGCGCGGGCCAGGTAAATCACCAGGTCGTCCCGCGAGGGGCGGTTCACCGTGGTGCTAGCGGTCAGGTGGCCCAGGCCGCGCTCGTCCATTTCCTGAGCCAGGGCCATGGCCGTATTGCGAATGCCGCGAATCGCCACGATCGCAGCGGCCACCGCCATGGTGATATCGACCCCCTCATCGGTCAAAATGCGCTGGCTCGACAAAAATTGAAAGTTGCGCTCGCCCAGGTCGCTGCGAATGCGGCGGTGAATCAGATTCTCGGGCTGAAAGTGGCTCAGCGCCCCCACAATCGCGCCACAGGCGGCCCGAGGTTCGCGCCAGGGTGACTCGCGGGTTTTGCCGTAGATCTGCTTGCCGTCTTCCTGAATGCGGCCCACGTGGGTTTTGAGGTCGATCGCCACCAGCGAAATCGACTGCGGGTTGCCTTCGTAGACGCGGCGCTTGAGCTTTTCGTCTAGCTCGTGGGCCACGGTGACATGGGCCAGAGTCGCGCCGTTGTCGGTGCCGCCCCCGGCGGGGAAAAACGCCTCCAGCTTCAGTTCGCCAATTTCGGATAGAGTGGCAAACCGGGAGGCCACCACATCGCGGTAGCGCTTGGTCGCCTCGCCCTGGTGAATGCGATCGCCGCAGTTGGTGTAGGCCAGGGTAGTCACCGCGCTGGGCAGGCTCATGTCGGCCCCGCAGGCTCCAATATCGGTGGGGCTGGCCCCGGCAAACTGCAGCTCGTCGCGCAGCAGCTGCAGACCTTTAATCAGGGCGTAGCGATCGCTGACCAGCTCGTTGAGATAGTTGTGGTACGCATTGCGCTCCATGCCAAAACTGGCCGAGAGCTGCCAAAATCGCGCAATTCGCTCCTCGCTGGGGGCGGCGTCAAAGGGCAAAGCCATCGATATTAACCCTTCCGGTTGAATAGCCGCCTTAAATCATGCCACGACCAGCTTAAACTCAACCGTTCAACTGTCAAAGTGCCTATCGTCAACAGGCCTGAAATTCTTGCAGTAGCAGCGCCAGCCGAATCTGTACCGCCTCGTCAAAGCGGCGGGGGTCGAGGCCCGTCAGCGAGGCAATTTTTTCCAGACGGTAGGTCAGCGTATTGCGATGAATGCAGAGCTGTTTGGCCGTAGACGAAAGCGCGCAATCGGCCCCAAAAAAGACCTTTAGCGTGCTAACTAGGTCCGGCTCATTGTCGAGGGGGCTAAGCAAATGCAGCGCCAGGTCAACCTTCGTGCGCTCATCGGCCACACAGGCAAAGGCGGCCATACCCAGATCATCCAGGCAGTAGACCCGATTTTGACCGTTAAACTGTCGCCCCAGACGCAGCGCCACCCGCGCATCCTGGTACGAGCGCGACACCCCCAAAATGCCGGGGTGGTAGCGGCCAATGCCAATACACACCGCCGTGCCCGTGGCTTCGCGCAGCTGTTCTAGCAGGGCATTAGCCGCTCGCTTGAGGGCCTCCAGGTTAGTCCAGGAGGAGCCGATCGCATCGGCGGCAGTGCCGCTGTGGTTGGCCCAGGGGTGCAGGTTTTTGGTGTCACTGGCCTTGAGTACGGCAAACTGCCCCCCGCCCAAATCGGCGCAAATGGTATCGTCGGGCAAATTAAAAAAGGTCACCGTACTGGCAATGATGGCCTGAGAGCGGCGCTGCTGTTCATAGCTGGGGGCTTCTGCGCTATAGCTAGCCGTCAAAATCGCCTCCGTAGCATCGATCAAAATCACCGCCCGAGGCGGTGAAAAATCGATGCCCAGCAGAGCCGCCTGCTGTAGCGCCAGGGTTTCGTCTTTAATGTGGCCCTGCAAAAGATTTGAAATGACCTGGTTCTTAAAAATCTGCTGACTGGAAGGGGTGGAGTAGGTAATCTGACGAATCATGAGGTCGATGTAGGCCTGTGTCAGCTTCGGCGATAATTTTTCTCCATCGACCCACTGTTCAATACAAACCATTCCCACCCGGTCGTAAACATGAAACGGGAATTTTAGGTACTGGCCATTGCCGCTGCCGTTTTGCCCATTTTTTGCCAGTTCTTTTGCTGAAGAAAAATCTTGATCAACCGTTTGACTGGCTATTATAGTCTCGTCTGCATCGCTGACCATAACAGCGGTTTGTAGCAACGAAGACATCTGTTTAGCCACTACTTCAGCGATCTGATCAAAGGATTGGGACACGGTAAAGCAGGTTATAGATAAAGACTGGACTAGATTAATCTTGCCAAATGTTAAGCAATTTTAGCAATCGAATGCTGCTTCAAGGAACTAGCTTCGTAGCTGCGATTGTTCCTGGCACCTATCGAAAGAAATAGTTTGCTGCAGCCAAAAGAAGTATTCAAAAAAGAGAATTTCCAAATCTTAAAAAGATCTAAAAACTCGATTGTACAAAACGCACAAACGGCATCAATAAAACAGCAGAATGTCTTGTCAAATGTCCAATGAAGTTAATTAGAAATCTGCTTAGTATGACTTCTGTAGTTGTTAATTAGGGCCTTCGGCTATGGCTTATCGCCTCCCGATACCCGCGATCGCGCGAATTTTAGTGGTGCGCTCTCTGCCAGGGCTGGGAGATTTGCTGTGCGCGGTGCCAGCCCTGCGATCGCTGCGGCAGGCCTATCCCCAGGCCAAAATTACCTGGCTGGGGCTGCCGGGCACCGAGTGGTTTGGCCAGCGGTTTGCTCATTTAATCGATGAGTGGCTGCCCTTTCCCGGCTTTCCGGGCATTCCTGAGGGCTGGCAGGGGCCACAGGCCACCATTGAGTGTTGTCAGTATTTGCAGAGCCAGGCCTACGACCTCACCCTGCAAATGCACGGCAATGGCCTCTACATCAATCCATTTCTCACCCTGCTCGGCGGCCAACACCAGGCCGGGTTTTACCTGCCAGGGCAGTACTGCCCCGATCTGCGCTACTTTTTGCCCTATCCCCAGCAGGGGTCAGAGGTCGATCACCTGCTCGATCTGATGCTGTTTTTGGGCCTGCCCGAAACCAGTCGCGCCCTTGAATTTCCGCTCACCGAGGTGGAGTATCAGGCGGGCCTGCGGCTGCTAGAGGCACATTCCCTGGTGCCCGGCCAGTACGTCTGCCTGCATCCGGGGGCCAGCATTGAGTCGCGCCGCTGGTCGAAGGCCGGATTTATCGAAGTCGCCCGGCAGCTGGCCAGCCTGGGGCACCGCATTGTGCTCACCGGCACCGCCGCCGAACGCAGCCTCACCGATCAGGTTTCGGCGGCGATCAATCAGCCCGGCACGCCTCTGCCCGTCAACCTGGCGGGCCGGACCTGCCTGGGGGCACTGTCGGTTTTGCTGCGCCACGCCGCCCTGCTGATCTGCAACGACACCGGCATCTCTCACCTGGGGGCCGCGCTCAAAACTCCCAGCGTGGTCGTGTTTAGCGACTCAGACATGCAGCGCTGGGCACCCCAAAACCAAACCCGCCACCGCCGCGTCGACAGTCGCCAAGCCGGCTCGGCCACCTCGACCAGGGTCCTAGTTCAAGCCCACAACCTGCTCAGCTCTCCCCACGGCCCCGAGCCGCGGCCTGAGTCGCGGCCTGAGTCGCTGATGGAGGCCTGCTATGGCCGTTAAAACCAGCGCCGATCTGCAACGAATTCTCGTCTTCACCCAGTTTCCCAATTCAGCCCAGGCTGATTTACAGCACCTCTGCTCCCAGGCCGACCTGACTGTGGTAGACCCCGCCCAGGCCGCCTGGCTGCTGCTCTCTGACACCAGCGCTCCGGTCGACTGGCGGCGGGCGATCGCCTGGCTGCGCCAGCAGCAGTTCGACGCCGCCGTGATTTTGACCGCCCCCGGTCAGTCGCCCTACACCCTCGGCTACCTGTGCTACCTGGCGGGCATTCCCATTCGCATTGGCCGGTCCTGCGAGTTTGGCGGCCAGGTGCTCAGCCACTGCTCGCCCCCGCCGGACGACGGCGATTGCGGGCACCTGCTCGATCTGCTGAGGGAGTGGGGGAGTGGATGAGTGGATGGGTGGATGTGAAATCCATTGCCACATATTCCATTTACTTAGCTCTAACCCCTTTCCTTCGACTCCGCTCAGGAACCGACCCGCCTACCCATCCACCCGCCTACCCCTCTACCCCTTACCCTCCCATGCAACGTCTCCGCATCCTCACATGGCACGTTCACGGCAGCTACCTCTACTACCTGACCCAGTGCCCCCACGACTTTTATCTGCCGATTAAACCGGGCCGCCCCGAGGGCTACGGCGGGCGACTGCCGGGGTTTGACTGGGGCCACAACGTTCACGACATTGCGGCAGAAGATGTGCGCGAACAGGAGTTTGACTGCATTTTGTATCAGTCGCGCCGCAACTACGAGCGCGATCGGCACGAGATTCTCAGCCCCGCCCAGCGGCAGCTGCCGCAGCTGTTTCTGGAGCACGACCCGCCCCGCGAGCACCCCACCGACACCCGTCACAGCGTCGACGATCCCCAGCTGCTAATGGTGCATGTTACCGCCTTTAACCGACTGATGTGGGACTGTGGCCGCACCCCAACGCGAGTGATTGAGCACGGGGTGACGGTGCCCGAAAGCGTGCAGTACACAGGCGAAATTCCCAAGGGCATTGTGGTGGTCAATGGGCTGCGATCGCGCGGTCGCCGCTTGGGAGCCGACCTGTTTGAGCAGGTGCGGCAGCACATTCCCCTCGATCTGGTCGGCATGGACTCCGAGAGTCTGGGCGGCCTGGGCAATGTGCCCCACCAGGAGCTACCCGCCCTGATGGCCCGCTACCGCTTTTTCTTTCACCCCGTGCGCTACACCAGCCTGGGGCTAGCCGTCTGCGAAGCCCTGTACCTGGGCCTGCCCATCGTCGGCCTCGCCACCACCGAACTGCCCACCGTGGTCGAAAACGACGTGTCTGGCTTCATCCACACCGACCTGGCGGCGCTCGTTAAGCAGATGCAGCAGCTAATTGACCACCCCGACCTGGCCCGTCACCTCAGCCAGGGTGCCCAGGCCGTCGGCCAGACCCGGTTTAACCTCTACCGCTTTGTGCAGGACTGGAACGCCGCCTTCGCCGATGCCATTCAGCTCAGGCAGGGCCAAAATCACCGCCCGCCCGCGCTAGCGACTTCACCCCCCCGAGGCCGAGGTCGTTAGCAATCTAAGCCTCATTCCCCCATCCCCCTCTCCTTCGACTCCGCTTCCTTTTTCCTTACAGGAGACGCTAGTGCGTTGGCGAAGCCTATCCACAGGACAAACGACTCCGCTCAGGAAACGACCGACCCACTTACTCACCCACCCATCCACCCCTCACCCCCTCATCCTCAGCCATGACCAAACGAATCGCCATCATTAGCGAACACGCCTCGCCCCTGGGCAGCTTTGGCGGTACCGACAGCGGTGGCCAAAATGTCTACGTGGGCCAAACGGCTAAGCAGCTTGCCGCCCTGGGCTACAGCGTTGACGTATTTACCCGGCGCGATGCCCCCGACCTGCCGGAGGCGGTGCTGTGGCACAACGGCGTGCGCATTATCCATGTGCCCGCTGGACCCGCTGCCCCTGTGCCCAAGGAACAGCTGTTGCCCCACATGAAAGCGTTCACTCGCTTTATGGTGGCCTTTATCCGGCGCGAACAGATCCGGCGCGAGCAGCAGGATGGCGGCTACCACCTGGTTCACGCCAATTTTTGGATGTCGGCCCAGGTGGCAAGCCAGATCAAGCAGTACACTGGCATTCCCTTTGTGGTCACGTTTCACGCCCTGGGCAAGGTGCGGCGGCGGCACCAGGGCGAGGCCGACGGCTTCCCGGACGATCGCTTTGCGATTGAGGAGCAGGTGGTGCAGCAGGCTGACGGCCTTATCGCCGAATGCCCGCAGGATCGCGACGACCTGATTCAGCTCTACGGGGCCGATGCCCGCAAGATTCACATCGTGCCCTGCGGGGTCGACTTGAGTGAGTTTTGGCCGATTCCAAAACGGCAGGCTAGGGCTACCCTGGGGCTGCCCGCCGCCGAGCGGGTGGTGCTGCAACTGGGCCGCATGGTGCCGCGCAAGGGGGTGGATACGGTGCTGGAGGCGATCGCGCTGCTGAACCGGCAGCGGCTGTCGACCCGGCTGGTGGTAGTCGGCGGCGAATCAGCGGTGCCCGACCCACAGGTGACGCCCGAGATTGGGCGCTTGCAGGCGATCGCTGCCGATCTGGGCATTGGCGATCGGGTCTCTTTTGTGGGCCAGCGGGGGCGCGAGGTGCTGAAGTATTTCTACAGCGCCGCCGATGTGTTTGTGACCACCCCCTGGTACGAGCCCTTCGGCATTACCCCGCTGGAGGCAATGGCCTGCGGCACCCCCGTAATTGGCTCGAATGTGGGCGGCATCAAGTTCACGGTGCGCGACGGCGAAACGGGCTATTTGGTTGCGCCTAAGAATGCGCGGGAGGTGTGCGATCGCATTGCCTTCCTGTACCAGAACCCCTCTGTGCTCAACCTGTTTGGGCGGCAGGCCCAGCGCCACGTGGCGCGGCGGTTTACCTGGGCCAAGGTGGCTAGCGCCCTGGCGGGCATCTACGAGTCGGTGCTCAGCACCGGCCTCAGCGCCACCGCCGAAACCACCATCAACGACCTGGCCCAGATCGAGGCCCGGTTCGATGCCTCCATTTTGGCGATGCGGCAGGCCCGTCGCCTGGTCAGCGCCGACATTTTGGCGGTGTCGCGGCAGATTAGCGATTGCTTTAACCGGGGCGGTAAGGTGCTGGTCTGCGGCAACGGGGGCAGCGCCGCCGAATCGCAGCACTTTGCCGCCGAACTGGTGGGTCGGTTTTGCTCCCACCACCGCACCGGGCTGCCGGTGATGGCCCTGACCGCCGATGTCGCCCTGCTCACCGCCTGGGCCAACGATGTCGGCTACAGCGATATTTTCGCTCGCCAGGTCTACACCTTTGCCCAGCCCGACGACCTGCTGCTGGTGATCAGCACCAGCGGCAGATCGCCCAACCTGGTGCAGGCGGTGGCGGCGGCTAAAGCCTGCAACGTGCGCACCGTTGGCCTGCTGGGCGGCAGCGGCGGCGACCTGCTGCCCCTGGTCGATCAGGCCATCTGCGTGCCCAGCCCCGACCCCCAACGCATTCAGGAAGTGCAGCTGCTGGCCCTGCACCTGATCTGCGAGTGGGTGGAGGCCGACCTGGAGCGCTCCGACCCGCCCGCCCTGCCGCGATCGCAGGAGGAAGCCACCCCGCTGCACCCCAGGAAGGTCGCCAGCAGCGCCGCCTCGCTGCCCGCCAGCCAAAGTTCTTAATGCAAAGTTCAAAGTTCAAAAGTCAAACCCTGCTTTTTGAACTTTGCCTTTTGAATTTTGAATTTACCCAATCAATTCACCACAAAGGAAACCCCATGCAAACCCTTTCTAAACCCTCCACCCAAATCCCCGCCCTCGCCAACAAAGTGGCCATCGTCACCGGCGGCGCGCGCGGCCTGGGTGCCGCCACCTGTCGCTGCCTGGCCGAAGCCGGGCTAAAAGTTGTCGTTGCCGACCTGCGCCACGAACTCGCCAGCGAACTGGCCCAGGAGATTGAATCCGCCACCGGCCAGAGCGGTCAGGCGATCGCCCTCGACCTCGATGTCACCAGCCCCGCCAGCGCCATGGCCCTGCTGGATCAGGTGCGCGATCGCTACGGTCGCATTGACGTGCTGATCAACAACGCCGGCATCGACATCACCGAATCGATCGAAGACCTCACCACCGACCAGTGGCAGCAGGTGATCGGCGTCAACCTCAGCGGCCCCTTCTTTATGTCAAAGGCCGTCTTCCCTGAAATGCGCCAAAACGGCGGCGGCCACATCATCAACATTGTCTCCACCGCCGCCAAACGCGCCTGGGCCAACGCCTCCGCCTACCACGCCAGCAAGTGGGGCCTGCTCGGCTTCTCCCAGGCCCTCCATGTGGAAGGCCGCCCCCACAACATCAAAGTCACCTCTTTAATTGCGGGCGGCATGCGCACCCCCTTTCTGCTCGATCGCTTCCCCGACATCGACCAAACCACCCTGCAAGACCCCGCCAACGTCGCCGAAACCATCCGCTACCTGCTGACCCAGCCCCAGGGCACGGTGATCTCAGAAATGATGGTGCTGCCGATGAAGGAAACTTCCTGGCCATAGGACGTTTTGAGCTTGCTAGTTCTTTCAGCATGGTGGGCAATGCCCGCCCTATAACTGCACACAGGCTAGTTCGCAAAACAGAGGTTTAAACCGATGTTCAGCCAATCCTTTCCGTCGGGTCCAGGGCGGCGGAACGTCCCTGGTCGACGGGGGGCTGGGGCCATTTCGCTGGCCCCAGCGACAACCTCGGCTTTCTCACCACAATCTTCGTCCAGCGCACCATGAAACCTCTTCTTAGCCCCCATCATCTTTAGCTACCAACTCAGATCTCCCTCATATCCCATCCCATGCTCCCTGCCATTTTCCTCGACAAAGACGGCACCCTAATCGAAGACGTCCCCTACAACGTCGATCCCGCTCACATGCGCCTCGGCAGCGGGGTGGCGACGGGGGTGCGGCGGCTGCACGAGGCCGGGTTTGCTCTAGTGGTGGTGACGAATCAGTCGGGGGTGGCGCGGGAGTACTTTGCCGAAAGCGCGATCGCGCCTGTAGAGCAGCGCCTCCGCCAGCTGCTGGGCGTGCCCCTGGCTGGGTTTTACTACTGCCCCCACCACCACGAGGGCACGGTGGCGCGTTACACCTTTCGCTGTCGCTGCCGCAAGCCTGAGCCGGGGATGCTGCGGCGGGCAGCGACAGATCTCAACCTGAACCTAGATCGCTCCTGGCTGGTGGGCGACATTCTCAACGACATCGAGGCGGGGCGGCGGGCCGGGTGTCGCACCGTTTTGCTCGACAACGGCAACGAAACCGAGTGGGTACTGACGCCGGGACGGCGGCCCCACCAGACCGTAGCCACCTTTGACCAGGCCGCCGACGTTATTTTGCAGCAACATTCCTTGGCAACCCCATGCACAACCTAGATGCCCAAACCAAACGGTTACTGGATTTGACCGCTGGCTTTCCCCACCTGCGGGTGCTGGTGATTGGCGACGCCATGCTCGACAGCTACCTACAGGGGTCGAGTACGCGCCTGTGCCGCGAGGCCCCGGTGCCCATTGTCGATGTGGGCGACACCAGCCACGTGCCGGGCGGTGCGGCCAACACCGCTGCCAATGTGGCCACCCTGGGGGCCGAGGCCTACCTGCTGACGGTGATTGGCGAAGACGGGGCTGGGCAGCAGCTCGAAGCGGCGCTGGCGGCGGGCGGGGTGAACCTGGCGGGGGTGGTGCGATCGCGCGATCGCGCCACCCTGGTCAAACAGCGCCTGTTGGCCGAAAACCAGCTGCTGCTGCGCTTCGACCAGGGCAGCACCGCCGACCTCTCGACCGCCGACGAAGACCAGCTGATCGAGCACCTGGAGCGCTACTTTCCCCTCTGTGATGCGGTGATTATTTCAGACTATGCCTACGGCGTGATGACCTCTCGCGTTACGCTGACGCTCCAGCGGCTCCAGTCGCTGCACCCCCGCATTCTGGTGGCCGACTCTAAGCGCCTGGAGATCTACAAGCGGCTGGATGTGACAGCGGTAAAGCCCAACTACGACGAAGCCATTGCCCTGCTGGGGCTGCCGCGCCTGTCGGGGGCAGCCAGGGTGGAGCAAATGACTCGCCACGGCCAGCGGGTGCTGAGCGAAACCGGAGCCTGGATGGCCGCCATCACCCTCGATCGCGACGGCGTTTTGATTTTTCTAGAAGACGGTGAGGGCACCGTGGGCGAACCCACCCGCACCCTGGCCACCCCCGCCCCCAACACCCATGCCACCGGGGCAGGCGACACCTACGTCGCTACCCTGGCCCTGGCCCTGGCCGCCGAGGCCGACCCCCACGGTGCGGCCTCGCTGGCGGCCACGGCAACGGGGGTCGTAGTCACAGAACCCGGCACCACCCGCTGCCACCCCCTGGCCCTGCGGCAAGCGCTGAGGTCGGGCAACAAGCGGATTATGGATCAGACGGAGCTGGTGTCGATCGTGGCGCAGCAGCGGCATCGGGGTCAGCGAATTGTGTTTACCAACGGCTGCTTCGACATCTTGCACTCGGGCCACATTACCTGCCTGGAGCAGGCCAAAGCCCTGGGCGACGTGCTAATTGTCGGGGTCAATACCGACGACAGCATTCGCCAGCTCAAGGGGCCAACCCGCCCGGTGAATGCCCTGGCCGATCGCCTTACGGTGCTGGCCGCCCTGGGCTGCGTCGACTACGTGGTGCCTTTCGCCGACCTGGCCCCCCGCGAGCTGATTCGCCTGATTTGCCCCGATGTCTACGCCAAGGGCGGCGACTACACCCGCCAGTCGCTGCCCGAAACGCCGCTGATCGAGGAGCTGGGCGGCGAGGTGGTGATTGTGCCCTACGTGGGCGATCGCTCCACCACCGGCCTGATTGAGCAAATTCGTACCGCCGGAGGCTCGTAATGGATTGGAGCACCGCCCAGCGCATTCTCTGCGTGCGCCTCGACAGCCTGGGGGATGTGCTGATGACCACCCCGGCGATGGTGGCGATCAAGGCCAGTCGCCCCGGTTGCCACCTCACCCTGATGACCTCGGCGGCGGGGGCGGCGATCGCCCCCCAATTGCCCATGGTCGACGACGTCTGGGTCTACGATGCCCCCTGGCTCAAGGCCACCGCGCCCCGCCAGAACAGCCAGCCCGAGCACCAAATGCTGGAGGAGCTGCGATCGCGGCGCTTTGATGCTGTCGTTATCTTCACCGTCTACAGCCAGAACCCGCTACCCACCGCCCTGATGGCCTACCTGGCCGACATTCCTCTGCGGCTGGCCCACTGCCGCGAAAACCCCTACCAGCTGCTCACCGACCACATCCCCGAACCCGAACCTGAACTCAGCCGCCACGAGGTGCAGCGCCAGCTCGATCTGGTGGCCAGCGTCGGCTACCACACCTCCGATCAGCGCTTGCGGCTAACCGTGCCAGCTTCTGCTCAACAGAGGATTGTGACGCTGTTGGCCGAACTGGGTCTAGTACCGCAGCCGACGAAAACCCCGACGTCCGTTAAAGACCCCGTAGGGGCACAGCATACTGTGCCCCTACCGATTGGGGGCGGGAGTTCAGACCAGCCTTGGATCGTAATTCATCCTGGGGCCTCGGCCCCCTCCCGCCGCTACCCACCCGAGCTATTTGCCCAGGCGGCGCGATCGCTGGTTGAATCCGGCCTCACCGTGCTCTTTACCGGCACCCCGCCCGAGCGCGACCTGGTCGAGGGCATTCGCGACCAGATGGATGCGCCCTCCTATTCCCTGGTGGGGCTACTCGATCTGGCTGACCTGTCGGCCCTGCTGGCCGCCGCCCCGCTGCTGCTCTCCAACAACACCGGCCCGGTGCATATTGCCGCCGCCGTCGGCACCCCCGTGGTCGATCTCTACGCCCTCACCAACCTGCAACACACCCCCTGGCAGGTGCCCCACCAGGTGTTGTTTCACGATGTGCCCTGCCGCCTCTGCTACAAAAGCGTTTGCCCCGAAGGGCACCACGCCTGCCTGCGCCAGGTTGAGCCCCAGGCGGTGGTAGCGGCGGTACGAGAACTGCTGTTTATGGAGCAGTTTAAGCTGGATGCCCCTTGGGCAAGCCATGTGCCGCTGCAAACCACGCATTAAAATTCGCCACCGGAGGCACGCCACCAGGATTTGGTCTTATCCCAAATCCTGCACAAATACCTCCAATTTGTAGGGGCGTAGCATGCTCCGCCCCTACGAGGTTTCTGCTTATGAATCGAGGGTTATGGGATTCGGACGGGGTCTTATTTCTTGGTCAACGCCGGAATCACCGTTTCGCCAAACGTGTCGATAAACTGAGCCTGGGCGGTGTTGACATTGTGCAAAATCAGCTCGTCAAAGCCCAGCTCGATATCGGCCTTGAGCCAGTCAAGGTGCTGCTGCGGGTCAGCCGAAACGCGCACGTGCTGCTCAATTTCTTCGGGGGTGACAAAGGCACCGGCAGCGTCAAACTGCTCGACGGTGCGAATATCGCTCAGCAGCACGCTTTTGAAGATGTTGTTGCGCCACTGCTGGTGGGCTCCTGCGCGGGCGGCCTCCTGGGTGCGATCGTAGGAGAGCTGCACTTTGAGAATCATCGGCTTGCCCTCGCCGCCGCCGCGTCGAAAGGCCTCGACTACGGGCTTCAGCTTTTTGGGCGGGCGCGAGGTGGTAATTAGCCCATCGGCCCAGCTCCCCACCCACTCGGCGGTGGCGGGCGTAATCGCGGCCCCAATAATTTTGGGCTGGTAGTCGGGCCGGGTGTAGAGCTTAGCCCCTTCTACGGTAACCAAGCCCTGATGGTTGACGGTTTCTCCGGCCCAGAGGGCGCGCATGATATCGACGCATTCCTTCAGGCGGCGGTTGCGATCGCCCTTGCACGGCCAGTGAGTGCCGGTAATGTGCTCATTCAGCGCCTGCCCGCTGCCCACGGTCAGCCAAAAGCGGTGAGGGAACATCTCCATCAGCGTCGCCGCCGCCTGGGCAATGATGGCCGGGTGGTAACGCTGCCCCGGCGCATTCACAATGCGAAAATTCAGGTTGGTCGCCTGCATCGCCGCCCCCAGCCACGACCAGGCAAACCCGCTCTCGCCCTGATCTTCACCCCAGGGGAAAAAGTGGTCTGACGATAGAGCGTGGGTAAAGCCCGCCTGTTCGGCCCGCTGCACCCATTCGAGCAGCTGGCTCGGCTTGAACTGTTCGTGGGAAATGTGGTAGCCGAGGTGAACCATGGTAGTAGGGGGGATTTAGAAGTGGATGAGTGGGAGGGTGGATGAGTGGGAGCGTGTGAGGGTGGATGAGTGGGAGTGTGGGAGGGTAGGAGCGGGGAGTGGAGGTAGGGGACGAGTGGAGAGTTGGATAAGGAAATAGGGGAATAGCTTTCAAAACCAATACCCATCCACCCGCCTACCCACCTACCCATCTACCCGCCTACCCATCCACCCATCCACCCTTCACCCCGCGTAGGCTATCGTGCTGAGCAGAGCAATGTCGGTCCGGCGAGAATCGAGCCGGGTGTGCTGCACCACAATGGGCACGTCAGCGGTGATCACGCTGGCGTAGTCGGTGCCGCGCGGCACGGGTTCGGGGTCTTGCAGGTCGTTGAACTTTACATGCCGGGTGCGGCGAGCCGGGACGGCAATCTGGTAAGGGCCAACGGGGTCGCGATCGCTGAAGTACAGCACAATCTCTACCTGGGCGTCCTGGTCCGACGTATTCAATAGACAGGCCGTTTCGTGGCTGACAAACTCCGGCGGTCGGTCGGTGTCGTCGGGGGGAATGTAGCCCTCCGCGATCGCCCAGCAGGTTTTGCCAATTGGGTGTTCCATCACAACCTTTCCTCAGGTATTGAAGCGACACTGCTGATGCCAGCCTCAGTTCCCCAGGAGCATACTGGGTCTGCCCGCTCAGTGCGTCTGCCAGGAGGCCCAGTTAGAGCGGGGCGGACTCTGTCTTGGGAGGGGGGATGGGTGGGTAGGCGGGTGGATGGGTGGATGGGTAGATGGGTAGGAGGGTGGGCGGGTGGATGGGTGGGAGGGTCGAGCGGTCCCTGAGCGAAGTCGAAGGGGAGCGGAGTTGAAGGAAGCGGAGTCGAAGGAAAGGGTGAGAAGGTAGCGTTCAATGCAGCAAATACTTGTTCAATCATTCTCCCAAGAAAGAAAAATGCCCCCCAAATGCTTCCTAAACTCTCACCTGTAACAGAGGGCACTGGGGCAGCTACCCAGAACTCTAAAGAAGTGCCCAAAAACATACGAGGATTAACCCTATGACAGGTCGTTTAGAACACAAAGTCGCCATCATTACCGGCGCTGCCACCGGCATCGGCGAAGCGATCGCCCACAAGTTTGCCGCCGAAGGGGCCAGGGTTGTCATCAACGGGCTGCCCGATGACCCCATCGATGACGTGGCCCAGGCCATTCGTCAGCACGGCAGCGAGGTCGCCGTCTACAAGGGCGATATTTCTCAGGCCGAAGAGGCTCAGGCCTGCGTACAGGCGGCGATCGACACCTTTGGCCAAATCGACATTTTGATCAACAATGCCGGGGTATTTTTGGTCACCGCCGAAACCCAGGACTACCCGGTCGAGCTGTTCGATCGCACCGTTCAAATGAATATTCGCTCCGCCTTTTTGATGACCAAGTACGCCCTGCCCTACCTGCAGCAGAGCCGGGGCAACATTGTCTCCGCCGGGTCTGAGGCCGGGTTCAACGGCCTGGCCCAAAACACCACCTACGGCGGCACCAAGGGCTGGATGCACTCCTTTATGAAGGGCGTGGCGGTTGAGCAGGCCAAGCACGGCGTGCGCGCCAACTGCGTCTGCCCCGGCGCGATCGACACCGCCTGGACCCACAAAGAAACCGGCCCCATGGACGAGCAAATGGAGAAAATGCTGATTCAGGCCACCCCCATGGCCCGTCGCGGTACCGCCGAAGAGATGGCCAACGTCTACGCCTTTATCGCCTCCGATGAAGCTAGCTACGTCACCGGGGCGCTGTGGCTAGCCGATGGCGGCGTCACCGTTGCTAAAGGCTCCGTCGGCAGCCAGGTACCCGACGAACTCAAGCGCGAGCCCGTCGGCCAGCTCAGTGACCTGCGCCACAGCCGCGAAGGTTTGTCCAACAAAACCACCAAGACGCTGAAGTAGAACCTGTAGGGTGCATTCGCGGCTTTAAGATCGCCGTGCTCGCTTCGACCTCACTACTGGGGCCGCAATGCACCCTACATCCACCACCCCACGCCCTCATGCACCCACGCACCCACCTACGCCCCCACGCACCCACTCCCATGCCCGCGATCGACATCCTCATCCCCACCTACAACCGCCCCGACGCCTTGGTGGCCACCCTGACCAGCCTGTGCGCTCAAACCTGCCAAGATTTTCGCGTCACCGTCTCTGACCAGACCGACGACCTTGAGCTTAATTCCCTAGGCACGATTCAAACGGTGCTGCGGGTGCTAGAAACCCACGGCAACGCACCGCGCCTGCTCAAGCACCTGCCCCGGCGCGGCATCGCTGAGCACCGCCAGTTTTTGCTGGAGCAGGCCAGCGCCCCCTACCTGCTGTTTCTCGATGACGATGTGCTGCTAGAGCCCTGGGTGCTGGAGCTGCTGCTAGAGACGCTTCAGCGCGAGGGGTGCGGCTTTGTCGGCAATCCCTTGACCGGGCTGAGCTACAGCGACGATGTGCGCCCCGACGAGCAGCAGCCGTTTACCCCCTGGCAGGGGCGCGTACAGCCCGAAACCGTCGAAAAAGGAACCCCCGAGTGGGAGCGCTGGCGGCTCCATAACGCGGCCAACCCGCTACACCTGCAGGAAAAATTTGGCTTCACCCCAGAGAGTCCCTGTACTTACCACGTTGCCTGGGTGGCGGGTTGTGTGCTGTTCGATCGCGCCAAGCTGCAAGCGGTGGGTGGGTTTAGCTTTTGGCAAGACCTGCCGCCTGCGAGCTGCGGCGAAGACGTGCTGGTGCAGCAGCGAGTGATGAAGCACTACGGCGGCTGCGGCGTGCTGCCCTCGGGAGCCTACCACCAGGAGCTGCCGACCACGATTGGCGATCGCACCCACAACGCCCCCAACCTACTGCCCGTCTAGCCAGCCGTTCATTTTGTCACAAATCACTCCTCTAGATTTGGCCTTTTCCCTCAGCAGTAAGAGCCCGATGCCCGGCATTTTCCCCACCATAAAGAGCAGGCATACATTGCTGACAAAAGAATTGCAGAGGAGAGAACAGACCTATGGTTTGGCCAGTTAAGAACAGACTCATGGGTGGATTGGCCGGAGCGCTGATGTTGAGCCTGCCGAGTACCGCTACCGCCGCAACGGTTGCCGTTCAACCCCAGGCTGTCCAAGGGGCGGCGCAGATCAGGCTCGGCTTGGGAGAGCTGTTCGAAAACGTCTTTCGCTACATTCAAGTCAGCACTATCTCTGACCAGGAAGAGGTCGAACTGGGCCGCCAAATCAACCAAATGGTGCTGAGTCAGCAGTACCAGCTTTACAACAATCGCCAAGTGCAGCAGTACGTCGATCGCTTAGGGCAGCGACTTGTCGCCGCCAGCGACAGCCGCGATATTCCCTTTACCTTTCAGGTTGTGAGCAGTAACGAAGTCAACGCCTTTGCCACACCGGGCGGCTTTGTTTACGTCACCACAGGGCTGCTGCAAGAAGCCGACAACGAAGCCCAGCTGGCCTCGGTATTAGCTCACGAAATTGCCCACATCAACGAACGCCACAGCATTCAGGCCCTGCGGCGGGCTGTGCTGGCTCAGGGCATCGCCGAAACCGCCGGAGTGGATATGAATACCCTGGCCCAGGTAGGCTACCAGCTCGCCTTCGAACTGCCGCGATCGCGCGATTATGAATACGCCGCCGATGCCAGTGGTCTGCAAATTCTGCAGGCGGCGGGTTATTCACCCCAGGCTTTTGTCAACTTCTTAGAACAGCTCATGGACTCTTCGGGGCAGCCAGAATTACTGCGCACTCATCCCACTAGCGCCAACCGCATTCGCGAATTGCGATCGCAGTACAGCACCAACGCCAGCGCTACCCGACAGGGTACCAATACCAACGTCTACGAAGAAGCCATTGCCCCCCTTAACTAACTGCTCCTTAACTAACTGATTAAATCAAAAAAACTCGCTAAAGCGAACATCACTAATCGAGAAACGCTGTTATGTTCTCTTAACCCCTACCCTCAGAAAGAGGCTGCCCTACAGCCTCGCCGGTACGTTGATATAGAGAAGTTCGAGAGCGTGGTTTTGAGTTTCATGCCGCTGTCAAAATTCTTGTATATCGGTCTGCAATTTGCCTAAAATTACAGGTCGACAAGAATGAGAGTAGCCTGAAACTCAAAACTTTCTTTTGCAGTAATTTTTCCGTTTATTTTGCAAACACAGAAAAACTCTACTGCCTCTCTATTAACTAATCCTTGGCGATTTCAAGCAGGAGTTAGTCATCGATGGCGAAATCAGACAGCAAGACCACAACCGACCATGGCACCATCAAGAAATGGGTTGAATCGCGAGGTGGCTTTCCTGCCACAGTCAAGAGCACCAAAGAAGGTGATGAACCCGGTCTGCTGCGCATTGATTTCCCCGGCTACAGCGGCAAAGATTCCCTAGAGCGCATTGAGTGGGACAATTTTTTTGACAAATTTGAAGAAAGTAACCTCGCGCTGCTCTATCAGGAAGAACTAAAAAGCGGAGAAGAAAGCCGCTTTTGCAAGTTGGTGAGCCGATAAGCCTGGTCTTTGGTAACTGTCCCCTGAGCGGAGTCGTAGGCTTTGCCGCCCCAGAGGGGCTAGGGGACATATTAGATGGGCTTTGGCTTTCTCCCTTCGGGAGACGTTTCACGAACGACTCCGCTCAGCCAACGTAGTGCCAGGGACGCTTACGGGCTTTGATGTTCAAATTGGCTCTCGACTCAAACTTCTTTTCCTCTCGTGACCAACATTCTCTTTATCGAACTCCTCGGCGGTCTGGGTGATGTTCTGATTGCCCTACCGGCAATTCAAGCCCTGGCCGCCTCCCACGCTCCAGCGCACATGACCGTGCTCACGTTTACACCAGGCGACCAGCTGCTGATTCATCATCCCCTTGTGCAGCGGGTCTGGCCGGTAGCCCCAGGGCAGGCCCGACAAGCGGTAGAGCAAGCATTACAGCATTCCTTCGACCTCGTCGTCACCGACACCACCTACGACGGCATTGCCGATTGGGTCGAGCAAGCCAGCGCCGGGCGCACGGTGACAAACCTGTGGCGCAGCCCGCCTGGCGATCAGCTGGTGAGCGATCGCATGCTGCACATTCTTCAGGCCGAATCGCTCGTCACCCCCGAAGCCGCCCAGGCCCACCGCCACCCCCGCCTGCACCTGAGCGCAGCCGAGCAATTCTCTGTGCAGACCCGGCTCAAATCGATACCCCATCCCCGCATTGGTCTCTACCCCGATGCCGGAATGGCGATCAAACAGTGGTCTCGCGATCGCTTTGTAGCCCTGGGCCAGCTCCTTCAGCAGCGCCACGCCGCCCACCTGGTGGTCCCCGTCGGCGCTTCCCTAGAGCAGGCCGAGGCGATCGCTGACCCGCTTGAAACCGCCACCCTCTGGCCCCGTGGCTCTCTGCGCGAGCTAGCCGCCCTCTTCGCCCAGCTCGACTGCGTGGTTGCAGGCGACACCGGCCCCGCCCGCATCGCTGCCGCCGTCGGCACCCCCACCATTACCCTGTTTGGCCCCTCCTGGGCTGGTCGCTACGGTCAGCCCCACCCCCATCGCAACCTCCAGGGCTACCCCCCCTGCCCCGAGCGCAACATCGCCAACTTCACCGAGCAACCCTGCTGGTACAGCGGCATCTGCCCTTTTGCCTGGGATACCTGCGTCAATTTGCTGAGTCCTGAGGTGGTGGCCGATGCCGTTGGGGAGATGGTGGAGGAGATGGGGAAGGTGAAGAAGATGGAGAGTGGGGAGGTGGGCAAAATTCAAAATTCAAAATTCAAAGTTCAAAACTACCCCCTCACCCCCTCATCC
>NZ_JBNXVS010000032.1:0-75038 GCF_050565655.1 Nodosilinea sp. AN01ver1
ACAGCTCTCGAATCAGAGCATCTTTCTCCTCAGAACTAAGGCCTTCTAAGGGCGGCAGGTCTTTCATGGCAAAAGTCTACCACCCTCTCTCATTCGCCGGTACCCGTCAACCTAGTTGAGCAATTACCTGGGGATTGATTAGCTGCGATCGCTTAAAATGACGGCGATCGGGCCGCCCCCTGGTGGCCCCTGATGCTCGCTGCCGCCAGAGACGTAGATCATGGGGTCTTGCACCACCGAGGCGATCGCGGCCCCCACCACGGCCCTGGCCATCCGGGTGTGGTTAATATCAGAGTCGTCGAGCATCGTGTGGCGGTGCCCAAGGATCTGGCCTGATGGATCGGCTTCGGCCTTGGCAAAGATATTTACAATGGGGGCGCTGTCTTGCCCTCCGGCGCTGGCGATCGCCCGGCTGACGGCGGCCACATCGAGGGCGTGGGCCATCACGCTGTGGCCGATCTGGTAGTGGCTGTGGGTGTTGGGAGCGTTGCCCAAAACCAAAATTTCGCAGTTTTGCAGCTCTACCCCCGCCGAAGTCGAGGCCACCGCCGAATAGAGGCCGTAGTTGTGACAAATATCGGCATTGGTGAGCCGGTCGAGCTGCACTTCACCCAGGGCTACGGCCACGCCCAGGGCCGAGGCCCCGCGCGAGTAGGCCATCGACTTGTAGCTGTCTGGGGTGACGGCGGCCTCAGTGTGGCGCGCGGCGGTAATTAGCGGGCATTTGATCTGAACAAAGTGAACCGCTGCCGGGGTGAGACCAGCGGCGGCGATCGCCCCCTTCACGCCCTCAGCCACCACCTGCACCATCGTCAGCGTACCAATTTCATCCATTGCAAAATTTCGGGTGTGGGCAACGCCCAGCGCCAGGCCGGGCTGAGTTGGCCCCGCTAAACCCTCAGTTTGGCGAGTAAACACGGTCAGGTGAGGGCTCAGTACCCCCTCGGTGCCCCCCGACATGACAAACACAATTTGGCTGGTGAGGGCGTCGCCAATCAACTTTTGCAGGTACCCCTTGAGGGTGGCGACGGCAAAGCCCCGAGTGAAATCGTTGACGCAGCCGTTGCCCTCGGTTTTGCCCATCACCGCCACAATGGTTTTGGGGTCGAGCCGCTGCTGCACAATTAGATCCATCAGCCCGCTCAGGTCGTCGGGGCCGCTCTGGGCAATCTTAAAAACATCAACTTTCATAGGGCGCTGTCCACCTCTGTAAAGCCTAGAGACTGCAACGCTTGCTCTACTTTGGCGCGGTGGTTAGCTTCCCAATCGGTGAGCGATCGGGCGGCATCGGCCTCGCTGCGCTGGCGGGCCGCCTGCCAAACCGCCTCCTGCTGCGCGACAGGAATCACCACAATACCCTCTTCATCGGCGACTACTATATCTCCAGGGCTGACCCGCACGCCACCGCACACGACGGGCTGATTGATCGTGCCCAACTGCTTTTTGTGCCCCGGCACCGGCATTACCCCGCGAGCAAACACCGGGAACTGGGCTTCGCGCACTTCGGCCAGGTCGCGGATCACACCATCGACCACAAAGCCAGCAATGCCTCGGTTTTGGGCGATCGCACAGACATTGCCCCCGGCCATAGCGTAGTCCACATCGCCCGCCTGCACCACGATCACAGAACCGGGAGCGGCCCGGTAGATAGCGGCGTGCAGCATCAGATTATCCCCCGCTGGGCAATGAACGGTGTAGGCGGGGCCTGCTAGCCGAGGAATGCGGGGCCACAGTTCTCGAATGCCAAACTCCATCACCTGCGATCGCCCCAGAACATCGGCGTAGTCTGTCGGCGAAAGGGCCGCAAATTTAGGTATGTCGTTCTTCGTCATCGGTGCTCATCTTGGCCCAAAACATTGCTCAAATACTACCTGTCATGGCCGCGATCGCAGGACTCCCCCTGGGGGCTTCAAATGGGTTCACCAAAATGGATCCTTGGAATGATGAGGGTTTAGCCCCAAAATTTTAGGATGACTTTATACATGACACAGCTAACTTTTAACAGGAGGTGAATTAGTTTTGAAACCTCAAAACGTCCCTTTTCCACCCGCTGGCTCTACCTTTTTTGGCCTGCTGCTGGGCCTGCCCGTAGCGACCCTGATGGGCCTTGGTATGCCCACCGCCGCTGTTGCACAGACCTCTGCCCCCGAAGCTCCGTTTACCGACGAGGAGCTGGAGCCCGTCGAAACCGAAATTGAAGAAAGCATTCCCCCCGCGATCGAAGACTCCCGGAACACCTTCAATGTCTGGTCTGAGGACGAATTCGATGTCTTTGAGTCAGACGACTTTGTGATTAACACCGATTACGAAGCCGACTTCTACGAAGAGCAGCCCGGCCCCGCCGATGGCAACTACGTCAACGACGCCGACGATATCGATATCAGCAATGACCCGTTCAATGCGGGCGATCGCGAGAACGATCTGACTCCCTGAGCAGACCGAAACCGTTGTGTACCGTAGGGTGGGCACTACCCACCAGCATTGCTGGAGCCCGCCTATTTCCGCGCCCTAACAGACACCCGTCATGACCGTGCAGACGGGCATCCAATCGAGAGCAGCTCAGTGAATGGATGCCCGCTTCTGCGGGAGTGACAAGCAGGCCCTATCTTCAGGACAATGACAATGGGGCTTCATTAAATTGGCAAATCCCTTACCTGGAGCCTGGGCCAACGGAGCTAAGGCAGCCTATAGCCGCGTATTCGTCAGGTCTTGGCGAGGGCTTCTGGTGCGGCTGGCGCGAATCTGCTCGTAGAGCTGGCGCTCGGTATCGCTCAGGCTGCTGGGCGGCGTGATCACCACTTTGATCAGCAGGTCACCGCGATCGCCCTTGGGGCTGGGCCAGCCTTTGCCCCGCAGCCGCAGGCTCTGACCCGAGCGAATGCCCGCTGGCAGGTTCATCGTGACGCTGCCGTCGGGGGTGGGCACGTCGATTTTGCCGCCCAGCACGGCTTCGTCGGGGGTAATCGGCACTTCGGCGGTGAGGCTGTCGCCCTCCAGCTTAAAGAAGCTGTGGGTATCGAGCTGCACCACCAGGTAAATGTCGGCGGGCTGCTTACTGTAGGGGTTCATGGGGCCTTTGCCCTTGAGGCGAATTTTGCTGCCCTGCTTGGCCCCCGGCGGAATGCGCACCTCGACGCTGTCGTTGCCAATCCGCAGGCGCTTTTGTGCCCCGTGGAAGGCCTCGCTGAAGGTGAGGCGAATGCTGGCCTCCTGATCGAAGGACTGGCTAGCCCCCGCTGCGTCGTAGCCAAAGCCAGGGCCCGCCGCCCCGCCGCCAGGAGTGCCGTAGGAATACGATCGCCCGCCGCCTGTGGTCGAAAAGCGGCCCAGCAGCTCGTTGATGAATTCGTCAAAGCTGCCGTAGTTGCTGAAGTCAAAGCCACCGTCGCTGGGGCTGCCGTAGGCTCCACCAAAGGGGCTACCGTAGGCTCCGCCTGCCCCGGCTCGGCTGGCCTGCTGCCAGTACTGGCCGTACTGGTCATATTTTTTGCGCTTGTCGGCGTCAGAGAGCACCTCGTAGGCCTCACTGACTTCTTTAAACTTGGCTTCGGCGGCTTTGTCGCCGGGGTTAACGTCGGGGTGGTACTTGCGGGCCAGCTTGCGAAACGACTGTTTGATTTCATCAGCACTCGCCGTACGGCTGACGCCAAGCACCGCATAGTAGTCTTTAAAGCCCGTAGCAGCCATTCCAATCCTCCTAAAAACCCGCGCCAGCCATCGCCCCAAAGGCGACTTTATTGTAGTCAACTCCAGGCTTGGGCAGCGGCACTGCCACTATTTTCCCAACCTTGACTACTGGATTTAGCCTAGCAAACCCAATGCCTCAACGAAGTTCGGTTTTCCAGGTCGAGGTCGGTATGGCTGGCACATTCTTTAGTAAATTCCGACGACGGCGTCGAGCTCGGCGTAGTCGGGCAGGGTGGTATCGATCGCGGTGCCCTGGCGAATGACAATGCGATCGCTCTGGGGCCGCGACAGCAGCTCGCTCAGATTGCGGGCCTTAAAGATAACCAAATCGGCAGGGCGACCCACCCCGATCAGCCCCACATCTAACCCCATAATTTGAGCCGGGGTGCGTGTGACCGCCTGGGGCCAGTCGCCAATCGGGCGATCGAGCTGACCAATGCGCACCGACTGGTTGAACACTTCCACCATGTCGTGGTCGCCGTAGGCAAAGAAGGCGTCGCGGCAGTTGTCGCTGGCCAGGGCTACGGCCACCTCAAACTGGCGCAGCTCGGGCAGCAGCGTGACCCCTCGATAGCGGGGCATACGGCCCGGCTGGCGATCTTGCAGGTAGAGATTGCACATGGGCAGGCTGACCACGCTCACCCCGGCGGTTTTGAGCAGGGCCAGGGTGTCTTGGGCGCGACCTGTGGTCTGCACCGAAAGACTACAGCAGTGGCCGCAGTTGACCTGGCCCGTAAAGCGGCGGCGCAGCTTGGTTTCGGCCACAATTCGCAGCCCCTCGGCGTCGGGGTTGAGGCTCTCATCGGCGTGAAAATCGAGGTCTAGCCCCCGCGCCTCGGCCAGGGCAAAGGCGCGATCGATCTGGGCCTCCAGACCGGGCTGCGGGTAAATCACGCCGCCCAAAATGCCGCCGTACTGGGCGACGGTATCGGCCAAGTCCTCAGCTTCGGGGCGATCATAGTAGTCCATCGATACCAGACAGACGGCCTGTAGCGTCAGCCGATCGGCCCACTCCTGCCGCAGCTGGTCAAACACTGCAAAGCTAATCTTTTCCTGGCCGTCCAGGCAGTCGAGGTGGGTTCTTACCGCCTGGGTGCCGTGGGCGTAGCTGCACCGCAGCCCAAACGACATGCGGGGGTAGAGGTCGGCGGCGCTCCAGTGGCGGTGGTCGGCGGCGGCGGCCTCAAGGGCTGCATCGAAGGTGCCCTTGGGGTTGGGGTTACGCAGCCAGGTGTGGCCTTTGTCGAGATGGGTGTGGCAGTCGGCAAAGCAGGGCCACACCAGGCCCTGGCCCAGATCGTAGCGGGGCAGGCCATCGTCGGGAGACGAGGTGATGGGAGCTAATGCCGCGATCGCCCCACCCTGCACATGCAGGTGAGCCGCTACCCAGTTTTCTGAGCGGGGCGGGGCCGCTAGTTCTGCAATGGGGGTGCGCAGCGGGGCCGCCGCATCCAGACAGGCCAGGGGCAGCCGGGCGTTGCATAGCCAGTAGTCGTCGGGCCGTGTTGACAGCAGATCGGTGAGGGGTTGGGTCATGGCATCAAGGTATCACTAAGGGGTCAGCATTCTCTCAACCCTGATTAGGTAGCATCCTGCCTCACCCAGATAGCCACTGCCCCGTCGGATAGAACCTTTGATTTCAGGGTTTAATTCCCCAACAGATATGGCACCCACCGACTGCTGATCCCCTGACGCTGGCTCAGACTAAATTCGCCTCAGCTACCCCCCGATTGGGCTAGGCAAACACCGTTTGCCTCTACGCAAGCCGCCTATTTGAAAGCGGGGCTATCCGATTCGTTAGTGTCAGGACTACCGCCGTGGCCAACCCATCCACATCAATCCACCCACATCAATCCACCCACATCAATCCACCCACATCAATCCACCCACATCAATCCACGTAGATGCGCTCAATCGAGAAGTCGTTGATGGTGTCTTCAAATCGGTTGAAGGTAACGCGCATTTCGTCGTAGGCGCGAGCGGTCGAAACGCCGCCCGGTGTGGGGCACTGCACCTGCAACAGGGTTTGAAACGTCTCATACTCGGCGTGGGTGTACAGCGTTTTTTCGCAAACCGGGCTGATAAACCCTTCGATCGCCAGCTGGTTGAGGGCGGCTACTCCCAGCGGGCTTTGCAGCACAACACGCCAGATCTGCTCCTCATCCTCGGCGCTAGCGGGTTGCCAGACCTCAGGCAGGGCAGAATTGGCCTCCGCCTGGGTTAAGTTGCTCTCAGCTGTATTGGCATCGACGGCAGGCATCCAGGCCGCCCCTACAACCAGTAAACTAACGCCAGCAGCCAGGCCAGACCACCGCTGCCACAAAGATTGCCTATTCATCACCGTCTCCTTTTTATCGCTAACTACTTTTATCGCTAACTAACTGTTGCCATTTTAGGGAGCGAGCCTGTGCCCACGGCTGGGGGTTACGAGATTTGCAACAGCAAGCCCCCCGACCTCAAGCTGGTGATGAAGTCGAGGGGCTTGCACTTTTGAGGAAGAAACCGGGATGAGCGACTAAGCCTGTTCGGGCACAAACTCTAGCGAGACGCCGTTCATGCAGTAGCGCTGGCCGGTGGGAGCAGGCCCATCGGGGAAGACGTGGCCCAGGTGGCCGCCACAGGTGGCGCAGTGCACTTCTACGCGGGTCATAAAGAATGAGCGATCGACAGTGGTTGCGATCGCGCCCTCAATTGGCGCGTAGAAGCTGGGCCAGCCGGTGCCGCTGTTGAACTTGGTGTCGGAGGTAAACAGCGGGGTGCCGCAGGCCGAGCACTTGAACACGCCCGGTTCGTACACCTTGTCGAGGGGGCTAGAGCCAGCCCGCTCGGTGCCGTGCTGACGCAGCACCCGAAACTGCTCGGGGGTGAGCTGCTCGCGCCACTGCTCTTCGGTTTTGTTAACGGTAAATTGCTCGTTGGAGGTTGCCATAGTGTCTACGGATTGGGAATTAACTTGCTGGGAAAGAAGTTCAGCGGTGAAGTTGCTTAACAGCCAGGTGCCGCCAACCACGGCGGTACCGGCTTCGAGGAGCTTACGTCGCTTCATGGCGAGGTTAAACCATCGGTGGGTTAGGTAACGTAGGGCGGGCGATTCCCTAAAAGGGAGGCTTCGCCATCGCCCAGCGGCTCGTTTTATTTAACTTAACGTATCTGCTCCAGGCCACGCTGATAGCCCGGTGAGAATTTGCTTCCCCTCGTCTGAACCCCCGGTTCTTTAGTAGGCTATGACTACTATTGATATCTCCCAGGGATTGCCGCTTCGCCCCTATGTCAGCTATCGCTTCTGCCCCCTCTAAACGCCGCGACCAGGCCTGGCCCTTTTGGCCCGTGGTGCCCCTCTACCCCTACGGCCAGCGGCCCACGCTGCGGGTTGAGGTGGTCAAAGACCAGGTCTGGACCTTTGAGCAGTTTCAGGGCATTTTCTACGTGGTGGTGCCCATTCGCATGACGGTGGTGCGCCTGGAGCCGACGGGGCTGCTGGTGTACTCGCCCGTCGCCCCCACGCCCGAATGCATCGCCCTGGTACGCGAGCTAGAGGAGCGCTACGGCCCGGTCAAGTACATCATTATGTCTACGGTGACGGGTATTGAGCACAAGGTGTTTGTCGGCCCCTTTGCCCGGCGTTTCCCCCAAGCCGAGGTCTATGTCACCCCCAACCAGTGGAGCTTTCCGCTCAATTTGCCGCTGCCCTGGCTGGGTCTACCGCGCGATCGCACCCACCTGCTGCCCGCCGACAGCTCCCAGGCTCCCTTTGCCGACCAGGTTGACTACGCCCTGCTACCCCCCATTGACCTGGGCCTGGGGCCGTTTGGCGAAACCGCCTGCTTTCACCGGGCCAGCCGCACCCTGTTGCTCACCGATGCGATCGTGGCGGTGCCCGAGGAGCCGCCCGCGATCGTGCAGATCGATCCCTTTCCGCTCCTGTTCCACGCCCGCGACAGCGCCAGCGAGGCGATTGTTGACACCCCTGCTAACCGGCGCAAGGGGTGGCAGCGGATTGCGCTGTTTGCCTTTTACTTTCGCCCCAGCACCCTGGATGTTGCGACTACTGGAGAGATGTTCAAAGAGGCGAAACAGGCCCCGGTGCGATCGCGCCGCCACTACTTTGGCCTCTACCCCTTTCGCTGGCGGCCCGGCTGGCGCGAGTCGTTTCGGGCGCTGCACAACCACGGCCAGCTCCAGGTGGCTCCCATCTTGCAAACGCTGATCTTTAACCGTGGCCCCCAGGAGGTTTTAGACTGGGCCAAAGCCGTGGCTGGCTGGCAGTTCGAGCGCATTATTCCAGCTCATCTAGCAGCGCCTATCAGCGCGACTCCTGAGCAGTTTTTGGCGGCATTTGAGTTTTTGTATGCCGAGCCGACGGCAGAGGCCGTACAGAGCCTGCCCGATGCCGACTTCGGCCTGCTGCGCCAGATCGAGGGGCTTTTGCTGAGCCGAGGTATTTCTCGTCCCCGCCAGCCTGCACCCGCGATCGACCAAAAAACAGAGGCTTAAACGGTCTCAATCTATCAACTCAAAAATTTTGCTTACTTTACGCTTAAGTAGGCGTTTTTCGCTAGGACGGCAGCGGGAAACATCTATTGGCTATTGGTGGCCGCTGGCTTGATAGCCCTGGTCGTGGTGCTGGTTGAGGTATTGCAATAGGGGGAATTATTGGCAAAGAGTTTACTCCTTGCTAATGGATGATCTAGAGCAGTGTATGGCCGTACCGAAAAAACTACGGCTCCCTAAGGAAATTGCCCCCGACGGCGTAGCAATGATGGAGCAGCAGCTCAGCCGCCACACGCTAAACCGTGAGCAACTGGATATTTTGGTTAAATTGGTAGCTATGCAGCACCCCCAAAAGCCTTACTGGTGGCAAGTTGCTAAGGCGCTTTGGGAACAAGAACGGGGAATTTGTTGATGCTGCGATTCTGGACGGATCGCTGGTATTTTTAGGCATACAAAATTCTACCTGCTATCCCCGATTGTTTTGGGTGAATGCCACCTTCCTCTAGAAGGTGACGATAGGCAAATTTAAATTGCTGAGCAGAGGCCGTTTAGACCTCTGCGGGGAAAAACTCAAGGGCAGCGCTGTCGCCAAACTTACTCGGCGATGGCCTCCATCTTGGCGGCAATCTTCTCCTTAATTTCTTCCAGGCTGGGCATAAACTCTTTCTTCTTCTCAAAGCCCAGCTTTACCTTTTCCGCAATTTCTTCTGGGGTAGGAGACATTTCAGACCCAGGCGCATCGGGGGCAAAGGATGCTTTGCTCTCCATCCCGGCTTTAATGCGATCGGCAATTTCGTCGGGGGTCGGGATGAACATCTCCTTCTTGTTCATGAAGACCTCCTTCTTCTGTTCAGGCGTGAGGGCCGCAAACAAATTCCCCTTAGGAACGGTTTTTAGCGTGGCGGACAACTCGGCTTTCTGCTCCATTGTCAGCGCCATCGCCTTAAAAGCTTTGCGCAAGCTGTAGCCGTCTTGAATGGACTGCTCAAACTTTTTCCGCTGTTCGGGGAAGAGAATACTTTCAATTTGGGGCACATACTTTGAGCGCAGATCCTCGACGAGAGCTTCCTGTTCTGCGGTTAAGTCAACATTTTCAAAGAGGGGCAGCGAGAAAGGGAATGGCTTGGCGCTCACCGGGCTAGCAACCAGAATTAGTGACAGCACTGTACACAACAGCGTGCACAGTACAGGGGCAAAAAGCTTTCGCAACATGCTTAGAAAATCTCCGTACTAACCAACACAACACTAATTGACACAACTCAAGGAAAAACTGGTCTCACGCTGCTGAGCTAGGCTGGCTAGCGATCTTCGGCAACGGCTTTAAAGTGCTCTGAAAAAGCTACAACTGCCATAAACGATATCACAATCACTGGAATAACCAGGCTCCACCAGGTTTCAGAAATTAACACAAAGTAAGTTGCCCCCAAACCGCCCAGAGCAAAGCCCAGCAAAATGGGTAAAATACGGCCCATACGCTCAACCGATTCGGCGGCAGCTAAAGCCGCTTTTTCGTCACCCGCAGGGGCAAATTTAGAGACGGCTACCTGCACTAAATCGATGGTGAGCTGGGTAGTATTGCCGGTCATCACTGTGGTGGGAATATAGCTCTTGAAGACCCCTTTAGCCTCCTTCATTAAAGCATTTTGAATGGCCATCGCCACTACTCCAGCAATGCCAATCGGCAGAATGTATTCTTCTTGAATGTTAAAGATGAGCGCTGGAGAAAGGTTGACTCCCACAATCAAAAAAACAGTCAGGGCGATCGCCTCGGCTGTCAGTAAAACAGCAAACACAGGCCACTCTTTCTTGCGGGCATAGCGAGCCAGCAGAGATGTAGCCGCTACCGCCACCATAAAGGCCGGAAACATTAACAGGTGGGTAATGGTAGATTCTTCGTCAGACTGCACAAACTCGTACCCAGCCAGGGCAATATTGCCGGTTACGTGAGCCGTAAAAATGCCAAACAAAATAATGAAGGCAGAGGTATCGACAAACCCCGCTACCCAGCTCAGCATAAACCCGGCTGGGCCGTCGCTGAGCAGGTAGCTGCCGAGGCTAAACTCAGATTTAGTCGGAGAACTCGCAACCATGGTAACTATCTAAACTGTGCAGCGGTGAAACAACAAAGACCTAGTGCCAGAACCGCCTAGGCTCATCATGGGCGCTTGCCCGTCCGTCGTCAGTAACAGGCATAACGAATTACCCCTTGCCATACTCGGCTTTGGGGGTAATTACCTTAATCGCCTGGTAGAGGTGGCTTTCGGTTGTAAACGCCACTGCTTCGGCCTCCTCGTCCGGTTGGGCGGTATCTAGCACTAGCTGAGGAACTTGACCGGGGTCGCTAAACTCCGCAGCACTGCCCCAGTGGGTAAGCAGGGCAACGTGGGGCGTATCGATGCCCTTGAGCAAAATGGCGGTACGCGGAGCGGGGTAGAGCTGGGGAATCGTCGCCAGGGCCGCCTGGGCCGCCGTCAGCAGGTTGGCCTGCTGCTCAGGGGTGTCGGTGGCCATATCGCTGATTTGAACCAGGGCCGTGCTGCCAGGAATAGCCGATACCATCCCCGGTGGTGATACCACTTCGGCAATGGTGAAGACGGTGGTCAGGCTGGGGTCGGCCAGGCTGACACTTGTTTTGGCCTGGCCTTGGCCGCTTTTGAAGCCGCCCTGGGTGTACTGCTCGTAGTACTTTTCGTAGTCTTTGCTGTCGCCATCGCCGCTGACCAGCGAGCTTTGAAAGGCGTCGTAGCTAGCCTGGTCGGTCCACTGACTTAGTTCTACAGCCCGTACCCCGTCCACGCTGGAGAAAAGCGCCAGCCCGAGAAAGCCGGGAATGGTTTTGTAAAACGACTTGGTGGTTTTGTAAAACGACTTGACCGCATCGGCTTGAGTCGCAGGGTCGGTTTCATAGAATGAGAGCACCGCGATCGCACCACCATTAGCCTCAAAGACCAGGGGCTCAACGGCCTTGTCGGCCCAGCCGGGGGCAGCGGGCAGCAGCAACAGGCCCAACAGGCATAGTCCCAGGAATTTTGCCAAACCCTTGATCATAAAAAATCGCTAAGGAGATACCCCAGGCCAGTTTAGGATCCCGACGACTGGCTTAACGCCACATCCTATAGGGCCGGGGCTGGAGTGTTTTGTTGGTTTCAATACCGTTTTCGATATCCTCTGAGGGCATAAATTAAAGCACAACCCTCTTGAGAAGGATTTTTGGTCACTGTGCTACCCCTTTGGGGAGAGTTATGACATCCTGTGCTCTTAACTACAGAACGCGCCAGGCTTTTCTTTATATAACATCCTAAAGCAAATGTATACAGTACACCGTATGCATGGGGGTGTTCTGTTCGTCTGCTTTTTGCCTTAAACGAGACATGGGGTACTGCGAAGAGGGAAATCCGCAGATTTGCTTAAGTTCTGCTAAGCAAATCGGCAAAGCCTTCTCATTTGTATCTCAGTAAACAAACAAACACATTTTTGGTTGTAATTCTTTGTTAGGTCGCAAAGCCAAGCATTTTACAAGAACATTTTGGGAGGGCACATGGCACAGGCAGACCGCGAAAGCACCATTGAGCAGGAAATGGACGGCGAAAGAATTAGTTTTCAATCTGAATTACTCTACGGTTTGAACGATAAGCCGCCGGTTGGGGAATCCATTTTTGTAGCCATTCAGCACGTGCTGGCCTCCTTTGTCGGCATTATCACTCCAGGGCTGCTAATCTGTGGAGCCCTGGGGGCAAGCCCTGCCGACACCGGCATTATTGTCAGCATGTCTTTGTTTGCCAGCGGCATTTGTACATTTATTCAGTGTCGCCGGTTTGGACCAATTGGGTCTGGTCTGCTGAGCCTGCAGGGCACTAGCTTTGCGTTTTTGGGGCCGGTGATTGGCGTCGGTACGGCGGCGATCGCCAGCGGCAGTACCCCTGAGCAGGCGCTGGCGCTAATTTTTGGCGTTTGCTTTTTTGGCTCCGCGATCGAGATTATTTTGAGCCGATTTTTGCACCTGCTCCAGCAGATCATTACTCCGGTAGTGACCGGTACGGTGGTCATGATTATTGGCCTCAGCCTGATCAAGACCGGCTTCTTTAGCCTGGCTGGCGGTGCCCCGGCGCTTGCGAGTGAGACTTTTGGTAGCACCCAAAACCTGGCTTTGGGCGGTCTCGTTTTGGCCATTGTGGTCTTTTTAACCCTGTCGCAAAACCGTTTTTTAAGAATGGGGGCGATCGCTATTGGTCTGGTGGTCGGCTACATTATCGCGATCGTTTTGGGCCTGGTTGACTTTAGCTCTCTCAGCAGCCTGCCGCTGATTCGCCTGCCTCTGCCTCTGCGCTACGGTCTAGACTTTAATTTCGCGGCCTTTGCGCCCTTTATTATTCTCTACGTCATCACCGCCATTGAAACCATTGGCGACCTGACAGCGACCTCGGCGGTGTCGGGCGAACCGGTTTCTGGCCCGCTCTACTTCCGCCGCATTAAGGGCGGCGTGCTGGGTGACGGGGTCAACTCGGCCATCGCGGCAGTGTTCAACACTTTCCCCAATACTACCTTTAGCCAAAACAACGGCGTGATTCAAATGACTGGGGTGGGCAGCCGCTACGTGGGTTTCTACGTGGCCGGTATCTTCGCCATTCTGGGCCTGATTCCCATTGTTGGCGGTGTTTTTCAGGTGATTCCGCAGTCGGTTTTGGGCGGGGCCACGCTGGTCATGTTTGGCTCGATCGCGACAGCAGGCCTAAACATTGTGGCCTCTACCGGGCTCGATCGCCGCTCTGCCGTAATTGTGGCTGTCTCCCTGGCGCTGGGTCTAGGGGTAGTTTACTCTCCTGATATCTTCGCCGATAAGCCTGCCCTGATTAAAAACGTGTTTTCCTCGGGTATCTCTACCGGCGGTCTAACGGCTATTCTGCTGAACATCTTGCTGCCTGGGCGGCCCAGAGTCGCAACAAAGACTAGCCCAGAGCTTTCTGAGGCCTAGTAAATGATTTGTTCTGTCATCAGAGTGGCGTTCAGTCTGCTTTGGTGACAGGAGCGATTTTTTTAGATTCTGCGCCGCAAGGCCGTGAATTGTCGAGTTGCTGTGGTTAGCCAACGTCAGCTTTACCAGACCGTTGGCGCACCCGATGGCATCTCGTGAACGAGTTTGAGAGGTCGGCAACGGTAGAGAAGGCCGGGCGAACTAGAGCATTGCCTGGTTTTTGACTCCGTTTCTCATCACCTATGAACTTTTGGGTCTAGAAATACTAGGCGGGTTTCTGCCCAATTGGTTCCCAGGGGCCGACGAACGTGTGGATGTGTTTAGGTGTGAGGAAGATTGATGGTGAACGTTTTGTTTGGGCGGGCTGCGGCGCGCCTCTGTTTAGAGAGCTGTGGGCGCAGCCTGGTGGCGGCTGCGGTGCTGCTGCTGTCAACCACGGCGGCGATCGCCAGTGCCCCTGCGGCTGAACCGCTGGAAGAGGGCAGCGAGGCCGAGGCCGCGATCGCCGCTGCTTTTGAACCTATCGCCGAGAATGGGGAAGCGGCGGATGGAGGGCTAGCGATCGCTGAAACTGCCCCCCAGGCGGCCACGCTACCGAATTTGCTGCTGGCGGCTGACTCCCTGCCCGCGATCGAGCCAGAGGCCCCCGGCATGCTTCGCGTTGACGATCTCGAAGCCAGCTTAGCTGACGACGCCACGGTACAGCCGGTAGCCGCCGACGGCCTGGCTCAAGTCACCCAGGTCAGCGACTTTTCAGATGTACAGCCCTCCGACTGGGCCTTTCAGGCGCTGAGCAATCTGGTCGAAAGCTATGGCTGCATTCAGGGCTACCCCGACAGCACCTTTCGAGGGCAGCGCTCCCTCACCCGCTTTGAGTTTGCCGCTGGCCTCAACGCCTGCCTGGATGTGATTGTCAGCACCCTAGGCACAGGCGTTTCAGAGGAAGACCTGGCGGTTATTAGCCGCCTGCAAGAAGAGTTTGCCGCTGAACTGACCTCCCTACGCGGACGAGTCGATCAGCTAGAGGCCGAAACGGCAGAACTGCGCGCCCAGCAGTTTTCCACCGTCACCAAGCTGCGGGGGCAGGTATTTTCCAACCTGGGCGGCGGTTTCACCAACGGCGATATTTTGGCTGAGGGTCGCAGCATATTCGACCCTAATCCTCGTGGCGTGGTGCGTACTGTCACTCGCGACCCTGCTCTCAGCACCACTAACCTGGTCTGGCTCAACCTGGATACCTCCTTCAGTGGGTCCGATCGCCTTAAGCTGCAGCTATTGTCCGGTGCTGGTACCGGACCTGCCAACCTCTATGGCTCGGCGGGTCTTTTTAACACCTTTGGTACAACTTTTGTAAACCAGGGTGGTGTACCTGCCGGGCGAGACTTTAGCGTGTTCATCCGAGAGCTGAGCTATGCCTTCCCGGTCGGGGACCGATTGACCATTGATATCGGCCCCCGAATTAACTGGTACGCCTACTTCGACAACAACCGCTACACCTTCTTCTTAACCGGAGCCAACAGCTTTAACTCCAGTGGCGGCACCCAGGTCAACGCCGTAGACCGGGGCACAGGTGCGATTGTGGTCTGGGACGTGGCTGACTGGCTCGATATTCGCGTCGGCTATCTAGCCGAAAATACCGAGTTTATCGGTGGCAATAAAGCCCCTAGTGACCCCAGCATTGGCTTGTTTGGCGGCACCAGCACCCTTACTGGCCAGATTGGCATCAGGCCCTTTGACAACTTGAATCTACGGTTCTTGTATACCCGATCTAACCTGATGCCCAATAGTTTTGGGCTGATTGGCGGTACCTTTAGTGAACCGATTTACGGTCTGGCCGACGATGGTGCTGGCGGCCCGTTGACCAATGCTCCGGCTGACACCTTTCTGGTGAATTTCGACTGGACACCCCTGAACTGGCTTGGTATCTTCGGCCGCTATAGCTACGGGAGCGTCAACTTAACATCTGCCATTAGCCGATCGGGGATTGGCAGTATCGACTCCCAGTCCTTCCAGCTTGGGCTTGCCTTTCCTAACTTACTTAAGGAAGGATCACTGGCGACAATCTCCTACCTGGTGCCCTTTAGCGTCTTGAACGGAGAGCAGTTTCTGGCTTCGGGGTATGGCAATGGCGGACGGCAGCAGGAGTTAGAGTTTTCCTACCGCTATCCGCTGAGCCGAAACATTGCCTTTATGCCCTCGGTTTACTGGATCCAGCAAGCTAACAACTTCAGCAACAACCCTGACATCTTCATCTTTAACATGTTGGCCCAGCTGAGCTTCTAAAATGGGCTGTTCTGTTAGTCAGATTGGCCTATAGTGTCTTCGCCCCGTTTGCTGACAGACGGGGCTTTTTAGTCTTCAAGCACCGCAGGCATTTTGCGGGCAATAACCACCAGCTGGTCTTTTGCGGCCAATCGGTAGTTAGCGGGAGGGTTGACCAGGGTATGACGCTTGGGTTGGCTCACCTCTACGGCGATGGGCAGAGCATCTTGTCGCTGCTTCATGCGGTCTACCGCCTGCCAAAAGGGTAAATCGACCCAGCTGGGGGGAACCGGAACTTTGTAAATTTGGTTGCCCACCTGCACCGTAAGCAGTTCTGCCAGCACGTCGACCGATCCCTGGGCGCGGGCCGAGGTGGCAATGATGTGGCTGGTAATTTCGTCGGCTACGATCACATCGTCGACTCCAGCGGCTTTAAGCTCGATGTCGTTGATGCGATCGAGCAGTTGGGCACAGGTGTAGATCGCTGGGTTGAGTTTTTCGATGGTGAGGGCGGCCAGCACCGTGCGGGCGTCGATGTCTTGATCGCTGCGCGATCGCGAGGTGTCGGCCAGCAAAATAGCCCGCGACGCGTGGACGATACCCACGGTTCGCAGTACGTCCATGCGCGTATAGTCGGCGGAGTGGAAATACAGCTTTGATAGGTTGAGGTGCTGCAGCTCTTGTTCGGGGGTCTCGGTAAACTCGGCCACGACCACAATGGCGCTGTGCCGCATGTCGGGGTCAAACAGCATTTCTTCGACGACGTGGGCACCGTTGCGGTTCCAGCCGCAGATCACCGTGTGGCCCGCCAGTTCATCCAGTTCCATGGTGCGAAACTCCATTGCAAAACGCAGCCGTTGCACCATAATTGCAGAGACCAGGCCCGTCACAACCGCAAATAAGGTCAGGCCGCCCAGCATTAAGGTCAGAATCAGCAGTCGCCCCAGCAGCGTTTCGGGCTCGGCCCCAATTGGCTCGGAGGCCACCAGGGTAAACAGACTCCACCAAAAGGTTTTAGTCAGCGTGTCGGCGGCTGGGTTGCTGCTCGACTCCAGCAGGTAGAGCCCCAGCGCCCCCATCAGCACAATTACCCCAATCGTAGACAGCACGCCAATTTGAGACCCCAGCCCCAAAGCCAGGGTAGGGGAGACGCGGGCCAGGTTGCGGTTCAGCAGCGCGGTAGCTCGCAGCAGTCGCAGCAGCCGCAGCAGCCGCAGAATGGGAAACTGCAGCGGGAACGGCAGCACGGCTAGAATATCGACCCAGTAGAGGCGCAAAAACCGCCAGCGGTTGTTGGCGGCCCAGCCCCGGACGGCTAGCTCTAGCCAAAATATCGCCGTTAGCGCCCCTTGCAGGTGCAGCAGTCGCTGGTAGCCAGGTCGAGTCGGGCTAGCGGCAATTTCTAAAAAAATCAGCACCACCGACAGCAAAATTAGCCCCATGAGCGCCATTTCTACGGCAGAGGTTTGCAGCAGTTTGTTGAGTCGGGCCTTCAGGGCAGCAGTCGGCGTTAGCAGCAGGGCGGGCATAGTCAGGCAGCGCTATTCCACAAAGTCTGTGGCAATATCGATATCTAGCGAAACATCATCTACCGTGACGTAGAGCTGGTTGGGCCGACAGCACACCTGGCAGTCTTCGATATAGGTCTGGCTTAGCCCAGCCGAGAGATCGACAAATGTGGTGTTGGGCTCGCCGCAAAAGGCACAGATGTACTCAGCGGTAGATTGCATAGATAGCAGAAAGGTCGCAGTTGGACAGGAACATTTGAATTAGCGGACCGTCTTCACAATTAGCGGACCGTCTTCACATTTAAGAGGTAATCTTTAAGCGATCGCGGGCTTTATCGGCCTAACTAACCTATCATTCCCGCTGTCTCTGTGCCCGCTTCACGAACAAGGCACCCCTACAACTTCAATTTCGTTTCTGGAGATTGCGATGAAAGTAAGTCACCTAGCGGCTCTCACCTTAGCGGTAATGCCTATCGGCGCTCTGGTGCCGGCCCCTATTGCCCAGGCGCAGCTGTTTGTATCGTCGCCCATTCAAGCGGTAACCCCCAACAGCGAAACTCTTTACCTCAACACCAACGCCACCGTCGAACAAACCCTGCGAGTGGGGGCCGCCACCACCCTGAACGGCCGCAGTATTCCGGCGGGGGCGATTGTTCGCGGTCGGTTTGAGCCTGCCGAGGGCGGGGTACGCTACGTTGCCACCGCCGTTGAAGTCGGCAGCCAGGTTTACCCCGTCAACGCTGCTTCTGAGCTGCTGCGCGATATTAAAGACCCCAGAGAAACCAGCACAGGGGCCATTCTGACCGATGCTGGCATTGGGGCCGCAGGCGGGGCGGCTGTGGGCGGCATTCTCAGTGGTCGGGTATCCGTCGGCAGCATTCTCGGCGGTGCGGCGGCGGGGGCCATTATTGGCAACACCACCGCCCAGCGGGTGGTCGTAGTTGAGCCCAACCAAACTCTGACGCTGAAGACCCAGTAGCATTGGACTCTCGCTGACTGAGTGGAGTCGAAGTCAGCGGGTTTCGACTCCGCTCAACCCTCGGGAGTTCGACTTGGCTCAGTCACCGGGTTTCGACTCCGCTCAACCCTCGGATTTGCTCGATCGGTGAGGGAAATGCTGCTGTCCTATTGGTCTAGGTTTTGGGGTAGCGGCACTTGGCGTCGATATCGGCCAGTTCTGCTTCAATCGCTCTGGTGCTGATGGCAATTTCGTAGAGCGAGGTCAGCAGTGAAGCTACCAGCAGCAGCAGGCTGAGGCCAAATAAAACTTCCGCCAGCTGCTGTTGGTTGACAAACAATCCCAGCATCGACAGGGTGCAAACAATAAAGCTCGATACGCCCAGGGCCTGCATCAGACGAATCAGGGCAATGCGCTGGCGCAGATTCGAGATCTGGCGCTGCACCATGCTCTCAAAATAGTCGCGCTCAGAGCTGTGGAGCTGGCGAATCAGCTGGGCCAGCACTAAAAAGCGGTTGGTGTAGGCCAGCAGCAGCAGCGAAATCGCCGGAAACAGCAGGGCCGGAGTCGTGAGTTCCATAGCAAATAAAAAGAGAGGACATCGCCATGGATATCCTCTCCCAGTTATGCCAGACAGGTTAAGTCAGACAGGTTTAGCTAAGCCATTACGTCAAGATAGGTTGACGTAGCCGGTTATGCGGTGGTGGCCACTTCGCGATTGGCGGCGGTCAGGCGCTCGTAGGTGGCGCGCATTTTGAGCCCCACCAGCACCTGGAACAGGCCGCTACCGTTGGTAGAACCGGGGTACTCGCGGTGCTTGAGCAGCAGCTCGGTCATTTCGCCGTAGTACTTGGTAGAGGTGTTGCTGAGGTGGCTCTCGATGTAGATCATCTCTTCGAGGCGATCGAACTGGCCGTCCACCTCTAGCACCGAGACCTCGTGCCCGTAGTAGGAGTCGGGGCCGTAGTGCATGCGAATGCCGGGGTAGGAGCAGGTGAGCTTGCGCCCGCAGGGGATCCAGTCGATGGTCGAGCCTTCGTCGAACAGGTAGACGGGGTCGAAGCCCTCGATACCTTCGCGCTGCATGAGTCGCACCCGCAGCACCTTCTTCTCCTCATCGTTGGGAATTAGCTGGGTGGGCAGAATTTGAATGACAACGTCGGCGTACTGCTTTTGGATATCGACGTAGGCTTCAAAGTCGGGGCGGCGGGCATTGATAGAGGCCAGCACGTCTTCGTAGGTGTGGCCGCGCTCGGCCATGTCGCGCTGAATCTTCCAGGCGATTTTGACTTCGTCGCTGATGTCGAGGTAAACACTGAAGTCGAGCAGCTCGCGCACGCGCTCGTCGTAGAGGGGGTGCAGACCTTCAATCACGACGATGCGATTGGGGTCAACCCGCTCGGGGGGGTCGAGTTCGCCGGTCTCGTGGTTGTAGATGGGCTTGTCGATGCTGTTGCCTTCTTTCAGCGCTTTGATCTGCTCATACATGAGGTCAAAGTTGTTGGCCTTGGGGTTGAGGGCGGTCACCCCAGCCGCCTTGCGCTGCTTGCGATCGAGGCTGTGATAGTCATCGAGACAGATGACAGTCATGAACTCAGCGCCGAACAAATCGCTCAGTCGTCGTAGAAACGTAGACTTGCCGCACCCAGAGTCGCCGGCGACACCAATTAGAACTACTTTGTCTGGCTTGCTGATCATAAATTCCCTCTAAACAACCTTCTATAAAAATAGAACCCAGCGTTGCAACCTAGCAAAGGACTCATCGACTTCAGAGGTGGCTCTGGTCTGGCCCTTTTCTCGATGCTCTAGGGCGATCGCCCCAAGCGGCACATTACCCGTAAATGTCGCGACCGTGAAGCCCAAGATGCTCAGCCGAAGAAGCGAACCTGCCCCCTCAAATGCCAACCACCGTCGCCCATGCAGCTAAGACCAACCGGCTCTCAGCCTAAGCGTCGACACTTCCTACCCTCCCCAAACCGCCGATGGCATCGAGCCAGCTCAGTGGATAAGTATTTCTACCGCGAGTAGCTTCATCCTATCAGAAGCTAGTATCCTTCACAACAGTTTTTAGTGGGGATCAGCTCGACCGCCACGGTCGAGGGTTTTAGCCTGAAGAGAGATTTTTAGATTAACTTAACGCTCACTGCTGCAAAGAACACAATCTTTCCCGCAGGATGTAATAGAGTGCAACCATTCACTGGGGCATTGGCTGGATGCGGAGCTAGATGCAGGCCGCCCGGTCTGCGATATCTCTCAACCCTCAGTATTACACCGTCTTACAGTGATACCCTAAGCTAAAAGTATTTCTGATGTCACCGTCTCTGGGTTGGCCCTACGGCTGGTCGAGCAGGCGCATTAGAAGTTATGCGACGGGTCATGACGGTGTGCCTCCGTCGCACTTAGTTGGGTCTAGAGAGTCACTGAATTTTAGATATGTACAATCCAAGTGTGAGCGGCGGCAACGCCAGTACTGTGGCCGGAAGCCGTTTGTTTTTATACGAAGTGCAGGGCCTGCGCCAAAATGCAGAAACCGACCAGATGAATAACCCCATTCGCAAGAGTGGCAGTGTTTTCATCACGGTGCCCTACGACCGTATGAACCAGGAAATGCAGCGCATTACCCGCATGGGCGGCAAGATTGTCAGCATTCGACCCATTGAAGAGGTGGGTACCGTTAACGCTGCTGAGCCTACGCCCATCACGGCTCCCGTGGTTGCGTCCGCCGAAGCTGCTGCCCCAGCAGAGACCGCGCCAACCCAAACCAACAAAAAGCCCATGACTCAAGCCGCACCCAAGGCCGCTGCGAGCGTGCCCATTAACCTCTACAAGCCCAACAGCCCCTACGTCGGCAAGGTATTGTCGAACGAACCTTTGGTTCAAGAGGGGGGGTCGGGGATTGTGCAGCACATTAAGTTTGACCTGTCCGGTGGGGATCTCCACTATGTAGAAGGTCAGAGTATCGGCATTATTCCCGATGGCACCGACGATAAAGGCAAGCCCCACAAGCTGCGCCTCTACTCCATCGCCTCGACTCGCCACGGTGACGATATGGACGATAAAACCGTGTCGCTCTGCGTGCGTCAGCTGGAGTACAAGCATCCCGAGACGGGCGAAACCGTCTACGGCACCTGCTCCACCTTCCTCTGTGGCATCGAGCCCGGCGCTGATGTGAAGATTACCGGGCCGGTGGGCAAGGAAATGCTGCTGCCCGACGACCCTGAGGCCACCGTCATCATGCTGGCGACGGGTACGGGGATTGCTCCCTTCCGCGCCTATTTGTGGCGCATGTTCAAAGACGCTGAGCGCCAGAAGAACCCCGAGTACCAGTTTAAGGGCATGGCCTGGCTGATCTTTGGGGTGCCCTACACGCCCAACATCCTCTACAAAGAGGAGCTGGAGCAGATGGTAGAGCAGTACCCCGATAACTTCAGGCTTACCTACGCCATCAGCCGCGAGCAGCAAAATGCCGAGGGTGGCCGCATGTACATTCAGCACCGCGTGGCTGAGCATGCTGATGAGCTGTGGGACCTGATGCAGAAGCCCAATACCCACACCTACATGTGCGGTCTGAAGGGTATGGAAGACGGCATCGACGAAGGGATGTCCGTGGCGGCTAACAAGCATGGGGTCGACTGGATTGAGTTCCGCAAGCAGATGAAGAAAGAGCACCGCTGGCACGTAGAAACCTACTAGGTCACACGTTAGGTAAAAAAGAAGGGCCGAATTGGCCCTTCTTTTTTTTGCCTTGCAGCAATCCCTTTACAATTGGGCATAGCGATCGCAGTTAAGGAATTCAGGCCATTGGTTATGCGTGTTGGGCTGCTGGGGCTGGGAACGGTGGGGTCGGGAACGGCCAAAATTTTGCTGGACCCGGCCCATCGCCACCCGCTGGTGGGGCAGATTGAGCTGGCTAAGGTGGGCGTGCGGAGTTTGGATAAGCCGCGATCGGTGGCGATTGAGGGCGATCGCCTCACCACTGACCTGGAGAGCATTGTCAGCGACCCCGCGATCGATGCGGTGGTGGAGGTGATGGGGGGGCTGGAACCGGCGCGATCGCTGATTCTCAAAGCTATTGCCCAGGGTAAGCACGTGGTGACGGCCAACAAGGCGGTGATTGCTCGCTACGGGGACGAAATTTTTACTGCCGCCAACGAGGCGGGGGTCTACGTGCTGCTGGAGGCGGCGGTAGCGGGGGGGATTCCGGTGATCCAGCCCTTGAAGCAGGCGCTGGGGGTGAACCGCATTCGCGCGGTGACGGGGATTATTAACGGCACCACCAACTACATCCTCACCCGCATGCAGCGGGAGGGGGGCGACTTTGAGCCAATTTTGGCCGATGCCCAGCGGCTGGGCTACGCCGAAGCTGACCCCAGTGCCGATGTGGACGGGCTGGATGCAGCGGATAAGATTGCGATTTTGGCGTCGCTGGCTTTTGGGGGGCGAATTAAGCTGTCGGAGGTGTACAGCGAGGGCATTCGTCAGGTGACGGCGGCGGATATTGCCTACGCTGAGCGGCTGGGGTTTGTGATTAAGCTGCTGGCGATCGCCCGTCGGGAAGGGGAGTTTGACGAAAGCTCAGACCAGGCGCTGGATCAGCTGCAGCTGCGGGTGCATCCGACGCTGGTGCCGGTAAGTCATCCCCTGGCCTCAGTAAATGATGTCTACAACGCGATTTTGATCGAGGGCGAACCGATTGGACAGGTGATGTTCTTTGGGCCGGGGGCCGGGGAAGGGCCGACGGCGAGCGCGGTGGTGTCTGATTTGCTAAATCTGGCGGCTAATCTGCGGGCGGGGACGACGCCTCAGGCGACCAATCCGCTGCTGGCCTGTAGTCATCAGCACTACTGCAAGGTTAGCCCGATGGCGGATATTGTCAGTCGCTTTTATGTGCGGCTGCTGGCGGAGGATGCGCCGGGGGTGATTGGCAAGCTAGGGACTTGTTTTGGTCGCCACCAGGTGAGTTTGGAGTCGATTGTGCAGATTGGGCAGCATGAGACGCGGGCGGAGATTGTGATTGTGAGCCATGAGGTGACGGAGGCGAAGTTTCAGACGGCGCTGGATGAGCTGCGGGATTATGCTGAGATTCACAGCGTGGCGAGTGTGCTGCGAGTGCTGTAGGGTGCATTCGCGGCTTGAACTTTACTATGCTCTGGCCTGAGATCTCGGGGCCGCAATGCACCGCATTGAGTATCTTGCCTAGGCTTAGCGGCGCACAATTGGGAACAAAAGCCAGATCTACTGCTGGGGCCATTTCGCAGGCCCCAGACCCCCGTCGACCAGGGCCGTTCCGCCGCCCTGGACCCAACGGAAAGGATTGGCTGATCATCGGTTTAAACCTCTGTCCTGCAAATTGATGGGTGGGAGGCTTTGGTGAAGCGCATTTACGAACATGAAAGGCCGATCGTAGGGTGGGCACTGCCCACCTTCCACCTCTGACGCTCATCCTAAACGGGGGCCAATCCAAAATCGCCAGTCCAAAACCGATCTTGGGTTAGTTACACTTTAGCTTTTGCGGTTAGGGCATCTATGGCCAGTATTCAATCGGTGCGCCATCCTCTACAGCGACTGCTGCGCTACGGGCACAACTACCGATCGCAGATCTGGGGGGCGATCGCAAACTCTATTCTCAACACCATCTTTGATCTGGCTCCGCCTTACCTGATCGGCATTGCCATTGATGTGGTGGTGAATGAGCAAAGTTCGCTGATTGCTCGGATAGGGATTACGAGCATTGCGGGGCAGCTGGGGGTGTTGTCGGGGCTGACGTTTTTGATTTGGAGTCTGGAGTCGCTGAGCGAGTATATCTACGCGCGGCTGTGGCGCAACCTGGCTCAAAATTTGCAGCACGATTTGCGGATCGATACCTATAGTCACCTGCAAAGCCAGGATCTCAGCTACTTTGAGGACCGCAGCACGGGCAGTTTGCTGTCGATTCTCAATGACGACATTAATCAGCTGGAGCGGTTTCTCAATACCGGAGCGCACAATCTGCTGCGGTTTTTTACCACGGTCATCTGGGTGGGGGCGACATTCTTGATTTTGGCACCGGGGGTGTCGTGGATGGCGATGCTGCCGATTCCGTTTGTGCTGTGGGGGTCGATCGCGTTTCAGCGGCGGCTGGCTCCCCGCTACGCGGAGGTGCGCGATAAGGCGGGGCTAATTAGCGGTCGGTTAGCGAATAATCTGTCGGGTATTGCCACAATCAAGAGCTTTACAGCGGAGGGGTATGAGCGCGATCGCGTGTGGCAGGACAGCGATGCCTACCGCTACAGCAACCGTCGGGCGATCGCTCTTAGCGCTGCATTCATTCCGCTGATTCGAATTGTGATTTTGGTAGGCTTTACCGCCATGCTGTTTCTGGGCGGTATGGCGGTAGCCAACGGCACGCTGTCGGCGGGTACCTACGGCTTTTTGGTGTTTATTGTGCAGCGGCTGCTGTGGCCGTTTACCCAGCTGAGCGAAATTATGGATGAGTACCAGCGGGCGATGGCCTCGGTGCGGCGGGTGCTGGGCCTGCTGGATGAGCCGATTGAGCTGATCCCCGGTCGCAACCCGCTGCCGGTGCACCAGGTCAAGGGGGATGTGCGTTTTGAGAACGTCACGTTTGCTTACCGCGATCGGCAGCCCGTTCTGAAGCATCTTTCTCTCCACATTCCGGCTGGGCAGAGCATTGGGGTAGTGGGGGCGACGGGCTCGGGCAAGAGCACGCTGGTTAAGCTGCTGCTGCGGTTTTATCAGCCCCAGCAGGGCCGCATTTTGATCGACGGGCAGGAGATTCAGGACCTGCTGCCCCAGGATTTGCGCCGCTGCATCGGCCTGGTCAGTCAGGATTTGTTTTTGTTCTCGGGCACGGTGGCGGAGAACATCGCCTACGGTAGCTTTGACGCTAGCTTTGATCAAATTCTGCATGCGGCCAAGCTGGCCGAGGCCCACGAGTTTATTGTGCAGCTGCCCCAGGGCTACGACACCATTGTGGGCGAACGGGGCCAGAAGCTCTCGGGCGGGCAGCGGCAGCGGCTGGCGATCGCCCGCGCCATTCTCAAAGACCCGCCAATTCTAGTTCTGGATGAAGCCACTTCGGCGGTGGATAACGAGACCGAGGCGGCAATCCAGCGATCGCTGGCGGTGATCACCCAGGGGAGGACGACGCTTGCGATCGCCCACCGCCTCTCCACCATTCGCCACTGCCACCGCATCTACGTGATGGCCTACGGCGAAATCGTCGAGCAGGGCCGCCATGAGGAACTGCTGGAGTTAAACGGCCTCTATGCCAGTCTGTGGCGGGTGCAGTCGGGCCTGCGTTAGCCTAGTGGATGAGTCGAAGCTGTAACTACATTGCGTAACTACAGATGATCATCGTTGCTACTATCAATCCATGGACTTTGCGTGGGACGACGCCAAACGCCTTTCCAACTTGCAGAAGCATGGGGTTGATTTTGCCGACGTTACCGCCTTATTTGATGGCGATATCTTGACTGTAGAAGATGATCGTTACAGCTACGGAGAGCAACGGTTTGTCACTTTCGGCTTACTTCAAGGCCGGGTGGTTGCCGTTGTCCATACCGAACGTGAAAATCGAATTCGCCTGATTTCTGCTAGAAAGGCAACGAGATATGAACAACGAATCTACTTTGAGCAACTCTCAAACTGACTGGCAACGCTTAGATGCCATGACAGATGAAGACATTGATTTGTCAGATTGTCCAGAAGTAACGCCAGAGATGTTTGCTAAGGCCGTTGTGCGGCACGGTTTGCCTGCATCTAAATCCAAAGCTCAGGTTACGCTCCGTATCGATAGCGATGTTTTGGATTGGTTTAAATCTCAAGGACAGGGATATCAAACCCGCATCAATCAGTTGCTTCGAGCCTACATGGATGCCCATCAGTAACGTCATGCCTACTCCTCTAATCGAGTTTCGCCAGCTGCAAAAGGTCTACGGCTCGGGCAATACCGAGGTGCGGGCACTGTGGAATGTGGATCTATCTATTTACCCCGGTGAATACTGCGCCATCATGGGGCCGTCGGGTTCGGGCAAATCGACGGCGATGAACATGATCGGCTGCCTAGATCGCCCCACCGCCGGGCAGTACTTTTTCGACAACCAGAACGTCGCCACCCTCGACGACGACGCCCTGGCCCACATTCGCAATCAAAAAATTGGCTTTGTGTTTCAGCAGTTTCACCTGCTGCCCCAGCTGACGGCGCGCGAAAATGTCGAGCTGCCGATGATCTACTCGGGCGTGCGCAGCGAGGCGCGCCACCAGCGGGCGACGGAGGCGCTGGTGCGGGTGGGGCTAGGCGATCGCATCAACAACAAGCCCACCCAGCTCTCGGGGGGGCAGCAGCAGCGGGTGGCGATCGCGCGGGCGATCGTCAACAATCCCCTGTTATTGCTGGCCGACGAACCGACCGGGGCGCTCGATACTCGCACTACTGAAGATGTGCTCGGTATCTTTGCCGATCTCCACGCCGCTGGTATTACGGTGGTGATGGTCACCCACGAGCCCGACGTAGCCCGCGCCAGCCAGCGCATCATCTGGTTCAAAGACGGCGAAGTGCTCAACGACCACCTCAGCCCCGCCGACCTGGCCGAGTCTATAGCCCTTCATTAAAAATGCCTCAAAACGCTATCGAACGCAGAAGGGAGGCGTATTTCCAGCTCAGCTCACGCATTGCTCAGCTGAACAATGCTCAGCTGAGCCATTTACTGGAGGCGAATGCGGCCAACACGTCTAATTCGGGCTGGGGCGTAAACCAGACCCTTGTTTTTGGACAATCAAAGGTTTTTGTGAAACGGATTCCGGTTACCGATCTCGAATATAACAACCTGTTTTCTACCAGAAATCTCTACGATTTACCGACTTACTGCAACTATGGCTTAGGCTCCACAGGAATTGGAGTTTTCCGTGAGCTTATAACCCACATCAAAACAACTCACTGGGTACTCGAAGGAGAGCATTCTATGTTTCCTCTGATGTACCACTACCGAATTCTGCCATCGACTGAGCTGCGATCGCAGGTGGATGCCGACCAGCTCCAGCGCTATGTAGCCTGCTGGGGCAATAGTGAAAATGCTGGACAATACCTGCTCGACCGAGCGATCGCCAGCCGTGAGCTAGTGCTATTTCTGGAGCACATACCCTACATTTTAGGCGAATGGCTGCGAGACAACCCAGACAAACTGCAAAAGCCATTGTGCGATTTGCGTAAAACAATTGATTTTTTAAGCGCGAAAGGAATTATTCACTTCGATGCCCATTTTTTTAATGCTCTGACCGACGGCGAACAGACCTATTTAACCGACTTTGGCCTGGTCCTTGATCGAAGTTTTGACCTGACCGAAAAAGAAAAAGCATTCTTTGATCGCAACGCCCTTTATGACTATGGAGAAGTTCTGCGAAATCTAGGATATTTGATGCGTTTATCCTACGATTTATGCTCAGAGAGCGACAGGCTCAAAATCATAAGCAAATATGGTATTAAGGATGGGTTAAAGCCCTATCAAATCTCTCTGATTTTACTCGAAAATATTCAACAGATACAGGCTGATGGGGATATAAAACTAGGCGATTTTTATGTCGACAGCGTGCTAAAGTATCGCAACATTACCGCCTTGATGCAAAATTTCTTTGCCGATATGGTAGACAACCCCAGAAAAGATACAGAGTTTCCTGATGTAGAGCTACAGTACCTGCTCAAAAAGACGAATTTTCTGCCTTAAATACCATGCCTGATACTGGCCCCACTGCCCAAACATCCTCGGCAGCCGAAGTAGATGCTTCGCGCTTTTTGCCCAGCTTCTTGAAGCTGGCGGTGGCCAATATCATCTCAAACCTGATGGTGCCGCTGGCGGCCCTGGTCGATACGGCCTTTTTGGGCCACCTCGACGACATTCGCCACCTGGGTGGGGTGGCCCTGGCGACGGTAATTTTTAACGTGGTGTACTGGAGCTTTGGCTTTTTGCGCATGGGCACCACGGGCACTGCGGCCCAGGCGCGGGGGCGCGGCGATGCCGTGGAACTTTGGCTGATTTTGCTGCGCAACGGGGCGATCGCGCTCAGCTTCGGCCTGATCATTCTGCTGTTCCAGGCCCCCATTCGCGAGCTGGGGTTTGGTCTACTCAGCGGTGAACCTGAGGTGAGAGCAGCGGGCATCGCCTTCTACAACGCCCGCATTTGGGATGCCCCAGCGGTGCTGCTGAACCTGGTGCTGATGGGCTGGTTTTTGGGCCGCGAGCAGGGGCGGCGGGTGATTGCCCTGTCGATGGTGGGCAACGGCAGCAACGTGGTCTTCAACTACATGTTCATCAACCAGATGGGGCTGGCCAGTGCCGGGGCCGGGCTGGGCACCGCCCTGAGCCAGTATCTGACGCTAGCCGTTGGGTTGGGGTTGTTGATTAAAGAAGGCGGTTGGCAAAAACTGCGAGCGGTGCTGCCCCAGGGGTGGAACCCGCAGGCGATCAAAGGCCTGTTCTTGCTGAATCGCGATATTTTAGTGCGCACGTTTGCGCTAGTGCTGAGCTTTGCGCTGTTCACCAACTTCAGCTCGGCCCTGGGCACTCAAACCCTGGCCGCCAACACCCTCTTGCTCCAGGTGGTAACGCTGTCGGCCTACTTTATCCGACGGCATTGCCTTTGCCACCGAGAGCTTTGCGGGTCGGTATTTTGGCCGCGGCGATCGCACTCACCTGCGCCGTCTGTTGACCCTGGGAGGATGCACCAGCATTGCCCTGGGGCTATCCTTCGCGCTGGCCTTTGTGCTGTTTCCGCAGCCGCTGTTTGGTCTGCTGACCGTCCACCAGGAGGTGATCGCTACGGTGCAGACCTATGTGCTGTGGTTGATTCCAGTGCTGGGGCTGGGGGCGATCGCCTACATGCTCGACGGTTATTTCCTTGGCCTCACTGCCGGTTCGGTGCTGCGCAACGCCACCGTTCTAGCCGCTGGGGTCGGCTTTTTGCCCCTGGCCTTCCTGGCTCAATCTGTCGGTAGCGCCCATCTGCTCTGGCTGGCGTTAGTCGGTTTGATGGCCGCCCGCGCGCTCACGCTGCTCTGGGCTGTGCCCAAATCTCTGGCCTCACCACTGCCCTGAGCGTTCTTACCACTTTCCTACATCGTTCGGCTACAACGTAAGTTACTGTCGCATTCACGTGAGTGCTGGCTAGCCTAGCTGGGGTTGTCATGGCGCTAAAAACCGAGCTTTTTGACGAAATCTATGCGATCGATACGACCAACAACGCCTACATGATCGAGGTGGCCCTCGACCACTACACCGATATTTTTAGCGAGTGGGACCCAGCCCCCTTTAAGCGGCGAGAACTCGACCCAGATTTGCAGCTCTACCTGGAGAGCAGCGCCGACGAAATTCCGGCAAAATATGCGATCGAGGTGTGTTTTACGCTACCCCCCGGCACCCGCAGCGAAACTCTGGAGAAGGATGTCAGGGCGGGCCTGAAAAACAGCGTCGATTTTAAGCTCTATTTGTTTAAAAAAGAAATTCGGCTGATCAACACTCGCACCGCCCGGTACATCATCGCCGGTTTGGGCACGCTTTTGCTCGCTCGGCTGGCAGAACCCTTCGACATCAACATATTGACCTCGGTGCTCACCGAGGGGCTTTTCATCGGCGGCTGGGTGTTTTTGTGGGAGGCGGTTTCCCTATTCTTTTTCTCGAATCGGGACTTGTACAACCGCTATCGCACCTACAAACGGCTGCGCAGGTCTGAGGTCATCTTTAGCGAAGCCGCTTAATCTAAGGTGAATCGGGGTTACAAGATGCTGAAATTTAACTCTGGCCTGGCTTAAGACAAAACACTTGCGCTCGAAGCAAAGTCCCTGAAAGCAGCAACCTACTCCGAGACAAGAGGGCAAACGCCGCTTGCCCCTGCCTGATTGTCTTAATTGAGGCGGTACTGGTCGCTGATTTACCCCCGGTTGGCCACCGAGCTGCGCTGGCTGAGAATGGCCTGGTGGGCCTGCTCCCAGTGGTGGGGCGCAATGCGAATCTGGCTGGGGTCGGCCATGCCCTGGGTGCGGTACTCGCGCACGGCTTCGAGGGCGGCCTGGTTGCTGAGCAGGGCCAGGTCGGCTCCGTTCCAGCCGTCGGTGCGGCTGGCCCAATCATTCAGGTCAACGGCCTGTAAGGGGCGATCGCCGTTGTGTACCTGCAAAATCGCCAGCCGCCCCGCCGCATCGGGCAGGTCAATCTCTAGCTGTAGGTCAATGCGGCCCGCCCGCAGAATGGCGGGGTCGAGGGCGCTGGGGCGGTTGGTGGCCCCAATCAGCAGCACGTTGGGGCAGCCCTGGAGGCCATCGAGTTCGGTGAGCAGCTGGCCGACGACGCGATCGCTCACTCCAGAGTCGCCCATGTACTGGCCGCGAGCGGGCACCAGGGTGTCGAGCTCATCGATAAACACCACGCAGGGGGCGGCCTGGCGGGCCTTGGCAAACAGTTCGCGCACGGCCTGCTCGGCGGCCCCCACCCAGCGGCTCAGCAGCTCGGGGCCGTTGACAGCGATGAAGTTGGCGCGGGCCTGGGCGGCAACGGCCTTGGCCAGCAGAGTTTTGCCGGTGCCGGGCGGCCCCCACAGCAGCAGGCCACGGGGCGCTTTGGCCCCGGTTTGGGCGTAGAGTTCGGGGTAGAGCAGCGCCCCTTCAACCGACTCCTGCAGGGTTTGTTTGACGCTCTCCAGACCGCCGATGTCGTCCCAGGCGATCGCGGGGCACTCCACCTCCACCGATCGCAGCACCGAGGGCTTGATTTCTTTGATCGCCTGAAGAAAGTCGGCCTGCACCAGGGTCATGGTGTCGGGGACGGGGCCGCTCAGGTCGGGCACCTGGCGGCGCAGGGCAAAGTAGGCGGCTTTTTGGCAGAGGGCCTTGAGGTCGGCCCCCACCATGCCGACTGAGAGATCGGCGATCGCATCCAAGTCCACCCCATCCAGCGGCATGTCGCGAGTTTGAATCTGAAGAATCTCCAGGCGACCGGCGCGATCGGGCACCCGAAACTGCACCTCGCGATCGAAGCGACCGGGGCGGCGCAGGGCGGGGTCGATGTGGTCGGGGCGGTTGGTGGCGGCCAGCACAATTACGCCCTTGGTCTGGGCAAAGCCATCCATCAGGCCCAGCAGGGTGGCGACCAGGCGCTTCTCGACTTCGCCCTCGACCTTGCTGCGATCGGGGGCGAGGCTGTCGATCTCGTCAATAAACACCAGGCAGGGGGCGGCTTTTTTAGCCTTCTCAAAAATGGCCCGCAGCCGCTGTTCGGCCTCGCCGTAGTATTTGCCCATGACTTCGGGGCCAACGATCGCGATGTAGTTGACGCTCAGGTCTTCGGCCAGCGATCGCGCCGTCAGGGTTTTGCCGGTGCCCGGGGGGCCGACCAGCAGCACGCCGCGCGTCGGCTCCAGGCCCAGCTTGGCCAGCACGTCGGGCCGCTTGAGCGGAATTTCCACCAGTTCGCGCAGCTCTTGCAGGGTGGTGGCGAGGCCGCCGACGTCGCGCATGGTGGGGTGATGCGAGGGCGATCCCTGAGCGGAGTCGCAGGGAGATGAGGAAGACGCCCCCTGAGCGGAGTCGAAGGGGGGTGGGGTGATGATGACTTCTTCGACGGCGGGATCGGTCCCTGCACTGGCGGCGGGGTTGCGGTTCATGCGGCTGACGCCGATGTCGGGGATGTTGCCCTGGCGAGGAATGCTGCTGAAGCCGCGTGCGTTGACCTGCACGTTGGTCTTTAGTTCGCCGTTTTCAGCCTTTTCTTCCAGGGTTTTGGCCAGTTCGAGCAGTTGTTCAAAGCCTTTAAAGAAGTCAGTCATGGCAGATTTAGGACGAACAGCAGAGAGGTGGGCGCTTTTCAGCATGCCCTGCTCCCAGAGTTCACTACCGACCGGCAAAACCACAGCCCCGGCCTCAAGCCGTTATAAAAGTTGAGAAACAGGGGTTGAGCCTACAGCCTGAGCGCCTGGTAGCCCCCCAAAAACAGCAGCCACACCGTCACCACCAGCCAGTGCATCGCCGTCACTACCCACAGCGACCCCGACTTCCAGTAGACAATGGTGCAGATCAGGCCCAGCAGCGCCGCCGCCAGCAAAAAGACGGGGTTGGTGAAGGTGGCAAACGCGATCGGGTAGAGCGTCATCGCATTGAGCGGGTGCATGACCACAAACAGCCCCAGCATGGGCAACCCCAGCCGCCAGCGCTTGCGATCGCTGATAATCTCGCTCGGGTGAGGCAGCATGAGCACCCGCCAAAACCCTTCTTCGAGCAGGGCTGGCACCACCAGCACCCGCGCCGCCAGCCGCAGGCCACCTGCCCAGCCAACATCGGCAATCACTGGCGAGAGAAAATCACTGCCCAGCCCTACAGGAACCATGACCGCACCCAGGGCCAGCGTTAGCCCCACCGCCAAAAGCCAGTCCTGGGGCTGGGGCCAGGTGGTGGCTGCCTGCCGCAGACGATGCAGGGTAAGCTTGAGGGCGATGTAGGCGCGCAGGCGGAGGTAGGGCAACGTTAAAACACCGTAGCAGCAGTAAACAGGAACCTGGCGCGGTCTCTGAGGCGCTGGCGCAGCAGCGGGTTGTGCTTTAGGTTACAGAGACGCGCCTCGTTGTGAACAAATAATTCGAATAATCTAATAGTAAACAGATCGCCCCCAGGGTGACCGCTATGAAACATGCTGACAGTCACACCTTGACCCGCCTGAGGCCGCTGCTAGATCAGGTGCGCCAGCGTGTACCGCCACTGAAAGAACCCAAGGTTGGGACGTTTTACCTAAAATCGGCGGCGTTTTTGCATTTCCACGACGACCCCAGCGGGCTGTTTGCCGATTTGAAAGTGCAGGGCAACTGGCAGCGGTACCCGGTAAATCATGAGGCCGACTATATTGCTCTGCTACAGGCCCTAGACCAGCAGCTGCCGGGTGCTGGCCCCAATGGCTGTTAACTCAGCATGGCTAGCTCTTGTGAGCCAAACGTTATTGATTGATTGCTGTTGGTGAATACTGTGCCGGTCAGTGGAGGCCGCCAGCTAGAGAAAGAAGTACTGACTATTGGGGAACGTTAACTCAAATCCCGCGGGCGATGACAATTGCAGTCATCCTTTCTAGAACGGTGTTCTAACAAGAGTGGCCTGTCGGTGCGGGCCAGGTAAGACATTGGTGTGATGAAGTTCTTCGGATTGTAGTCTCTTGCCTGCTGAATCGCGTTCATCACCCGAGTTAGATTCGACCCTGGGAAACTTGCCCGGGGTAGAGGCGGATGTGGAGGCCGCAGAGGCGATCGCAACGCCTGAGCCACCTGCTCCAGACCTGCCCTGGCAGACGCTGTTTGAGGCGGCCCTCGACGCCATGCTGATAGTCAACAATGACGGCGTCTACATTGAGGTCAATCGGGCCGCCTGTGCGCTGCTGGAGCTACCTCGCCAGACCCTGCTGGGGCGACGAATAGCCGATTTTTTGCTGCCAGGCACCGATTTTGAGGAGCTGTGGCAAACATTTATAGCTGCTGAGCAGTTGCGGGGCGAGCAACTGCTGCGGCTTGACAGCGGTGTCTTCAAAACGGTGGAGTTCGCCGCTACGGCCCACGTTTACCCCAACCACCATTTGGCGATTCTGCGAGATATTAGCGAGCGTAAGTGCAGCGAGACCGAGCGCAATGCCCTGTCTCACCAGCTAGAGCAGTGGGTGGTCAGCAGTTCTGAAAAGCTGCAGCGCACCGAGGCCGCCCTGCGCATGCAGCAGCAGCGAGTTGACAGCATTCTCAACTCGCTGGAGTGTGTTGTGTGGTCGGTGCACCCCACCACCCTCGAAACCATCTACGTCAACGCTGCCGTCGAGACGATCTACGGCTACCCTGCAGAGGCCTTTTTGAGCGACCCTGACCTCTGGTTTAGCTGCCTTCACCCCGAAGATAAGCCGTTGCTCATGGCTGATGTTAGAACCCTCAGGGATGACACTAAAATCGATCGCGAGTACCGCATCTTTAGGGCCGATGGTACCCAGCGGTGGGTGCGAGGACAGGCCCGCCTCGTGCGCAACGCCGCTGGTCAGCCGACCCGCATTGACGGGACTACAACCGATATCAGCGAGCAGCAGGCGGCCCTGCGTGAACGCAAACAGGCTGAGCTTGCCCTCAAAGAAAACCAGGCCACCCAGCAGCTGATTCTAAACGCCATCCCCGACTTAATGATGCGGGTCAACCGCAATGGCTACATTCTCAACCTTATTTCTGGCGGTGAGATTACGCTCTACAGCCCAATTCAGCCCTACTCCCATCAGTCGGTTTATCAGGGGTTTCCTCGCGATCTAGCCGATCAGCGCATGCACTACGTGCGGCTCGCCCTCGACACCGGCACCCCACAGCGCTACGAACATGCCCTAGACCTCTATGGCGAGCTGCGCTACGAAGAATCGCGGGTGGTGCCCATCAATGAGGCTGAGGTTTTGGTGATTGTGCGCGACATTACCGATCGCAAGCAGGCTGAAGCCATTCAGGCTGACCTCAACCAGAAGCTCCAGCGGGTCAACGCCGAGCTGAACCGCCTGGCCACTGTGGACGGCCTGACCGAAATTGCCAATCGCCGCAGCTTTGATCAGGCGCTCGATTTGGAGTGGCAGCGGGCCCGCCGCCAGCAGAAGTCGCTGTCGCTAATTCTCTGCGATATTGACTACTTCAAGCCCTACAACGACAACTACGGCCACCTGGCCGGTGACGACTGTCTGCGCCAGGTGGCTCAGGTATTAAATACCGTAGTGCAGCGGCCCGGCGACCTGGCGGCCCGCTACGGCGGCGAAGAATTTGTGCTGCTGCTGCCCGACACGACCCTGGAGGGGGCAATTGGCATCATTGAAAAAATTCAGGCGGCAATCGCCCAGTGCCATCTGCCCCACGCCTACTCCGACGTCGCGTCGGTGATCACTCTCAGCTTTGGCGTGGTCTGCCATCGCCCCTCGGTCAAAGAGCATTCTCCCCGCGAGCTGGTTCACCGCACCGATCTGGCTCTCTACCAGGCCAAGGCCCAGGGGCGCAACTGCTATGCGGTGGGCGAGAGCCTGGGCTAAGGGCGGCCCCGTGGTGTAGCGGTTGCTCAGAGTCTTTCGGCGATCTAGGGTTAGAACGACGCCGTTGATGAGCGGGGGCACTGAGCCAAACGAGTTTTGCCAAGCTAACCTTGATGTTCAGCGCCCGCTGGCCCACACTAGGGGTTAGCTTCCCCGCCTTTCCATGACCTACTTCGATCTCACCTCGGCCACCACTCCCGCCGCCCTCAGCGTTGGCGGCCTCGTCGACTACATCAAAGCGGTGCTGGAGGATGACCCTACCCTGCGCCAGGTGTGGGTGGTGGGCGAAGTCTCTAGCGCTAACAGTCACGCCAAGGGGCTGTTCTTTACCCTCACCGACCCCGACACCGGGGCCGCCATCAATGCTGTGGCCTGGCGCAGTCAGCAGGCGCGGCTCACCACCCTGCCCGCCGTCGGTGAACAGGTGATTGCCCTGGGCACGGTGAAGGTCTACCCCCAGCGCAGCAGCTACCAGCTGACGGTGTGGCAGGTGCTGCCCAGCGGCGACGGGCTCAAGGCCCTGCGCTATCGCCAGCTGCGCCAGCGGCTTGCCGCCGAGGGCCTGTTCGACCCTGAGTTTAAGCGATCGCTGCCCGCCCTGCCCCAGACCATTGCGGTGGTGTCGTCGCCTCAGGCGGCGGCCTGGGGGGATATTCAGCGATCGCTGCGCCACCACCATCCGGGGCTGCAGGTTCTGTTTTCGCCCGCCACGGTGCAGGGCGACAGCGCTCCGGCCTCCATCGTGGCGGCGATCGATCGCGTCGCCGCCGATGGTCGGGCCGAGGTGCTGATTTTGGCGCGGGGCGGCGGGGCCAGCGAAGATTTGGAATGCTTTGACGACGAGCGGGTGGTGCGGGCCGTGGCCAACTGCCCCATTCCCGTAGTGACCGGCATTGGCCACCAGCGCGACGAGTCTCTGGCCGATCTGGCCGCCGATCTGTGTGCCCATACGCCGACCGCTGCTGCGATCGCCGCCGTCCCTGCTCTCACCGATCTGATCGATGCTCACCACCAGCGCGTTGCCCTGCTCAAAACCCTCACCGCTGAGCACCTGCTCGATGCCCAGAGCCACGTTCACCGCCTAAGCCAGCGGTTACTGCGCACCCGACTCGACCAGCGGGTGCAGCAGCAGCAGCTCCACCTCAAGCAGCTCAAGCGTCGCCTGGTGCAGGGAGTCCAGGTAGAACTCAGGCAGGCGAGCGATCGCACCGCCGCCCTGCGCAGCCACCTGATGACCCTCGACCCCGATACCGTAGTGCGACGCGGCTATGCCCTGGTGCGCGACGAAGCCGACCAGCTCGTCACCCAGGCCCAATCCACTACCCCTGGCCAAACCCTCCAGATCCAGCTCGCCCAGGGCCACCTCACCGTCCAGGTCACCCAGGTCCATTCCCCACCCGAATAACCTCCACCCACCCACCCGCCTACCCATCCACCCATCCACCTCCCCCCATGCCCAAAAAAACCACCCCCGCCGAAACCTGGAACTACGAAGCCACCGTCGCCACTGTCGAGGGCATCATCGCTGATCTGGAATCGGGCAGCCTGCCCCTGGCGGCGGTGCTGAGTCAGTTTGAGCAGGCGGTGCAGGCGCTCCAGCAGTGCGAAACCTACCTGCACGAAAAGCAGCAGCAGGTTGATCTGTTAATTGAGACACTGACCGATTCCTGAACTCAGCGCTGGGCGGCGGGCTGCCGGTTCAACTTCCCTAACCCCAAGTATCGCTAACCCGTCAGCAGCTCACTCGATGTGGATAATGTTGCGAAAGCTGAACCAGTTGTAGCGGTGGGCGGCCCAGGGCAACGCCGCCAGTACCAGCACCAGCAGCAGCGCGATCGCCAGTTTCTGCGGCAGGGTGGTGGTGAGCGACTGCCCCGCGTAGCTGAGCAAAAACGTGGAGGGCACCATGCCCACCAGGGTAGCGGCGGCATAGCTCTTGAGCGGGAGCTTGACGATACCGGCGGCGTAGCTCACCGCGTCGAAGGGCAGCACCGGCAGCAGGCGGCTGAAGAAAACGAGCCAGCCCAGGGTGCGATCGCCCCGCTGCGCGACCACAGCAATCGACTTGCCCGTAAGCGCGCGCACCGCCGCACCGCCCAGGGTGCGCCCAATGAAGTAGGCGACTAAGCTGCCCAAAAAGCCGCCGACCACGCTGTAGACCCCGGCCAACGGCATGCCCCAGACCATGCCTGCCGCCACCGCCAGGGGAGCACCGGGGACAGGGCTAACCACCACCGTGATGGCCAAAACAGCGATATACGCGATCGGTCCCCACGGCCCCATTTGCCGAAGCGCGGGCTTGAGGGCTGCCGGGTTGAGCAAGTTGGGGCTGGAGTGGTGCAGTAGCCAGCCGCAGATCAGCAGGCTGGCGATCGCGATCGCCAGGGCCAGGCTATGGGAACGTAGCCAAACGGGCTTCAAGGGCAGAGGAGTTGACGTCAACATCTTTAGCTTGCCGTAGGGATAGGGTTTCGCGATCGCACTACCGCCAGCCTAGGCCGCTGACCTGAGCGCAAACTTTGAGCTACCTGAGAAAACTGTACCGTCGGCATCGCTTGGGCTGATTCTCATGGATGCTCACCTGGAGCACCCGTTATGCTGAGAGAGGTTCAGCGTGCTGGCGTGAACGTCACCCGATTCTCAGCTTTAGGCCACATCCTGAACGAAACGCATCCCTGCCGACGATCTGATTCTTCCGTAGCTCTATGACCCCAGAACACCAGCGCTTACAGGCGGCCCAAAATGCACAGATGCCGTGGAAAAAGTGGGGGCCATACCTGAGCGATCGCCAATGGGGCACCGTGCGCGAAGACTACAGCGACACAGGGTCTGCCTGGGACTATTTTTCCCATCAGCAATCCCACGCGCGGGCGTACCGCTGGGGCGAAGACGGCCTCGGCGGCCTCTGCGACGACGAGCAGCGGCTCTGCTTTGGCCTGGCCCTGTGGAATGGCCGCGACCCGGTGCTCAAAGAGCGCCTGTTTGGCCTCACCGGCAACCAGGGCAACCACGGCGAAGACGTCAAGGAATACTACTTTTACCTCGACAGCACCCCCACCCACAGCTACCTCAAGTTTCTCTACAAGTATCCCCAGGCCGAGTACCCCTACGCCGACCTGGTGGCCGAAAACGGGCGGCGGGGCTACGACCAGCCCGAGTACGAGCTGCTGCATACCGGCGTGTTCGACGAAAACCGCTACTTTGACGTGTTTGTGGAATACGCCAAGGCCGACCCGGAGGATATCGCGATCGCTATTGAGGTCGTCAATCGCGGCCCCGAGTCAGCCACCCTCCACCTGTTGCCGACCCTGTGGTTCCGCAACACCTGGTCCTGGTATGAAGACTGCAAAAAGCCGAGGTTATCCAAGGGCAAACAACCGTTTGCCCCGACAGGGGATGTTGTGGTTGAAGCCACCCATCCCACGCTGGGCAACTACTGGTTCTACTGCGAACCAGCTGAGCTGTATTTCACCGAAAACGAGACTAACAATCAAGCTCTATATGGGGCCAAAAACGCCTCGCCCTACGTCAAAGACGGCATTCACAACGCGGTCATTCACGGCCAGAGGTCGGCGGTAAATCCAGAGCATGTTGGCACCAAGGTGGCCCCTCATTACCGATTTGACCTGGCACCGGGGGAACACCGAACGGTACGCCTGCGGTTGACATCCCAGCCCGATCTAGAGCATCCCCTCGGCCCCGAATTTGACCACATTCTGCACGCTCGACGGCAGGAGGCGGATGACTTCTACGCCGCTCTCACGCCCTTTGAGCTGAGCGACGACCAGCGGCAGATTCAGCGGCAGGCGATCGCGGGCCTGCTCTGGAGTAAGCAGGTCTACCGCTACGAGGTCGATCGCTGGCTGAAAGGCGACCCCACCATGCCGGCCCCCCCGGACGATCGCACCCGCAACACCCACTGGCGGCACGTCGACAGCGGTGACATTATCTCTATGCCCGACACCTGGGAGTACCCCTGGTTTGCCGCCTGGGATCTGGCTTTTCACTGCATTCCGCTGGCGCTGGTCGACCCCGAGTTTGCCAAGCATCAGCTCGACCTGCTGACGCGGGAGTGGTACATGCACCCCAACGGACAGCTGCCCGCCTACGAGTGGGCCTTTGGCGATGTCAACCCGCCTGTGCACGCCTGGGCCACCTGGCGGGTGTACAAGATTGACCAAAAAATGACCGGCAAAGGCGATCGCCCCTTTCTGGAGCGCGTCTTTCAAAAGCTGCTGCTCAACTTTACCTGGTGGGTCAACCGCAAAGACGCCAACGGCAAAAACGTGTTTGAGGGCGGCTTTTTGGGCCTCGACAACATCGGCGTGTTTGACCGTAGCGCCCCCCTGCCCACGGGCGGCACCCTGGAGCAGTCGGACGGCACCAGCTGGATGGCGATGTACTGCCTCAACATGCTGGAAATGGCGCTGGAGCTGGCCCTCGACAACCCGGTCTACGAAGACATGGCCACCAAATTCTTTGAGCACTTCATCTACATCGCCGACGCCATGAACCACATCGGCGACGACCAAACCCGTCTGTGGAGCGAGGAAGACGGCTTTTTCTACGACGTGCTGTACCTGCCCCAGGGCGATCGCATTCAGCTTAAAATTCGCTCGATGGTGGGCTTAATCCCCCTCTGCGCGGTGATGACCCTGGACCCCGACACCCTGGCCAAGCTGCCCAACTTTACCCGGCGAGTGGAGTGGTTTATTCAAAACCGCCCCAACCTGAAACGCAACGTCGCCTGCATGGAAACGAAGGGGCAGGGGGCGCGGCGAATGCTGGCCCTGTGCTACGCCACCCTGGGCCATGTCGAACCGCGCGATCGCCTGCGCCGCCTGCTCGAAAAGCTGCTGGATGAAGCCGAATTTTTGAGCGCCTACGGCATTCGCGCCCTGTCAAAGTACCACGCCGAGCACCCTTACAGCTTTCACGCCGATGGCGAAGACTACCGGGTCGCCTACGAACCCGCCGAGTCGCGCAGCGGCCTGTTTGGCGGCAACTCCAACTGGCGGGGGCCAATCTGGTTTCCGGTCAACTACTTGATCATCGAGGCGCTGCAAAAGTTTCACCACTACCTGGGCGACGACTACCAGGTCGAGTGCCCCACCGGCTCAGGCCAGTGGATGAACCTGTGGCAGGTGGCCAGCGTGCTATCGCAGCGGCTGATGGCCATTTTTGAGCGCGATGGGGCGGGCGATCGCCCCGTCAACGGCGGCACGGCCCTTTTGCAAAACGACCCGCACTGGCGCGACTACGTGCTGTTTTACGAATACTTCCACGGCGACAACGGGGCCGGGCTCGGGGCCAGCCACCAGACCGGCTGGACGGGGCTGGTGGCCAAGCTGATTCAGCAGCAGGCCGAGTATAGCCGCGACTCCTGAGAGAAATACTACGGCCAAGTCGGTGCTCGAACGCGGCGAGTACGGCTCTGACTTTGAGGCTTATACGCAATCCGACATGACAAACCCCGATTCAAAATAGGTACCCCGTAGGGGCATTGCACTGCAATGCCTCTACAAACCGGGGGCGTACAGACAGGATTTGCCCTAAAAATAGCCGTTCCCTTCGACTCCAAATAGCCGGTCCCTTCGACTCCGCTCAGGGAACGGCCTATTTTTATCTTTGGGGGTGCTGCGCCAGCGGCATGGACGATTGGTATAAATCAAGATGCCCCAAGTCTTGTTCCGTAGGTAAGCCTGCGATCGCGGCTTGCGAAAATAGCACAGATAAAGTACAAGTGTACTTATCTAACCCCTTCTATCGTGGCCTTAATCTGGTCTACAAATTCCTGATGGTCGATTACCGGCTTAGAAATATAGCCATCGGCACCGCTCTGGCTCAAGAAATTCTCGCGATCGCCCTCCATGGCGTGGGCCGTGACCAAAATGACCGGCAGGCAGGCCGTAGCCGGGTCGGCCTTCAGCAGCTGAGTAATTTTGATGCCATCCATCGGTTTGCCCTGGTACATGCTGTGGGCCAGCGACACATCCATCAAAACAACGTCGACCTCGCCGCTGCGGGCGATCGTCATGACCTCTTCGACATCTTCGGTATGCTTGACCGCCAAGCCGCCGCGCTTGGTCAAAATTTTAGAAAACACTCGAGCATTGACCAAGTCGTCTTCAACCAGTAAGACGGTTTTCATCTCGTATGTTCACCCCTGTCATCGGAAAAATATGGTAGTAGAACGTAAATTAAGTGGTTGATGCAAGTGGCTGATGCCCTAGGCCGTACTAATCTTCAGGTAGCCTGCGAACACTTGAGGCCCGAATACTTGAGCACAGAGGCTTGAGAACAGCCACTTTAGGGTTTGCAACTCAAGTACAGCAGACTAAACACGCCCAGATGCTTGCCATGCCGGTAGGCTTGCCTATAAGTTACAGCATTGTTAAGGCCAATCCATCAAGGTCAATTAAATTTGACCCATGTTTGAACCATAAATTGAATTTAAACATGTTGTTTTGAGCCATCGCTATGGCTAAACTCAACTACCGCCCGGTCTAAACCGCCGCACTTCGTCTCATCCAGGAACCCCGCCCATGGCCGACCAACTCGACATCCTTGCCTCCGGGCAAATTGTGCCCACCTCACTCCACACCGAGGTGCAGCGGTCGTACCTGGAATACGCCATGAGCGTGATTGTAGGCCGGGCCCTGCCCGACGTGCGCGACGGCCTAAAACCCGTGCACCGCCGCATTCTCTACGCCATGCACGAGCTGGGGCTGACCCCCGATCGCCCCTACCGCAAATGTGCCCGCGTGGTGGGCGACGTGCTGGGTAAGTACCATCCCCACGGCGACCAGGCGGTGTACGACGCCCTGGTGCGGATGGTGCAGACCTTCTCCAGCCGCTACCCGCTGCTGGACGGCCACGGTAACTTTGGCTCGGTGGACAACGACCCCCCCGCCGCCATGCGCTATACCGAAACCCGCCTGTCGCCGGTGAGTAACGAGGCGCTGCTGGGCGACATCAGCGAAGCCCTGGTCGACTTTATCGACAACTTCGACAGCTCTCAGCAGGAGCCGGTGGTGCTGCCGACGCAGCTGCCCAACCTGCTGCTGAACGGGTCTTCGGGCATTGCGGTGGGCATGGCCACCAACATTCCGCCCCACAACATGGGTGAGGTAATCGACGGACTGGTGGCGATGATCGATCGCCCCACCATCACCGACGACGAGCTGTTTCGCCTCATCCCCGGCCCGGACTTTCCGACTGGGGGTGAGATCATTGGCACCGAGGGCATTTTGGAAGCCTACCGCACCGGGCGGGGCAGCATTCCGGTGCGCGGCATCTGCCAGTTTGAGGAAGTGCACCCCGGCAAGGGGCGGCAGCGGCGCAACGCCATCATCGTCACCGAGCTGCCCTACCAGGTGAACAAGGCCGGCTGGATTGAGAAAATTGCCCAGCTGGTGAATGCGGGACGGCTGGAGGGGATCGCCGATATTCGCGATGAGAGCGATCGCGACGGCATGCGGGTGGTGATCGAACTCAAGCGCGACACCCCGGCCCAGCGGGTGCTACAGGATCTCTACCGCACCACCCCCTTGCAGAGCAACTTCGGCGTGATCATGCTGGCCCTCGACGACGGTCAGCCGCGCCAGCTGCCCCTGCGCGATGTGATGCAGGCGTTTCTCGACTTTCGCGAGACCACCCTCACCCGCCACTACCAGCACCAGCTCGAAAAAACCGAGGCCAAGTTGCACATCACTGAGGGGTTACTCGCCGCCCTCAACAACCTCGATGCCATTATCGACATTCTGCGCAATGCCCCCGATGGCACCAGCGCCAAACAAACCTTTCAGCAGCGGTTTGAGCTTAGCGAGCGCCAGTCGGACGCCATTTTGGCCATGCCCCTGCGTAAGCTGACCGGCATGGAGCGCCAGGGTTTAGAAACTGATTTTGCCGAGCTTTCGCAGCGTCGCGACGACCTGACCCGGCTGCTGAGCGATCGCCGCGAGCTGCTCAAGGCGCTGAAAAAAGAGCTTAAAGGGCTGAAGAAAAAGTTCAATGACCCCCGCCGCACCCGCATTCAAACCGAGGCCGAGCGGGCCGAAGAATCGCAGCAGGTTGAAGAGATCATCGCCGAAACCATCGAAGAAGACGTCGTGGTGGAATTTACCCAGAAGGGCTACGTGCGGCGGTTTTCGCAAAAATCCTACCAGCGCCGGCAGGCCCGGCTGGAGGCCGACACCAACCCCAAACTTCACGATCTCGACGACGACCCCATCGTACAGGTTGAACCCGCCCTGACCACCCAGGAGGTGTTGACCCTGACCCGCGATGGCCGCGCTTTCACCGTTGCCGTGGAGGCCATCCCCAGCAACCCGCGCCAGGGCAAGGGCGCGCCGCTGGTGAACCTGCTGCCGGGGTCGGTGCCGCCCGATGCCGATGCGATCGTGGCCCAGTTTGTGATTCGCGAAGACTTGCTGGAGCGTGACCTGATCTTGGTCACCCGCAGGGGCAAAATCAAGCGCGCTCCGCTGCAGGAGTTTACCAACCTCACCGGGCGCGGGCTGACGGCGATGAAAGTCAAAGATGGCGACGAACTGGCCTACGTCACCCTGGCTGAGCTAGGGGATGACCTGGTGCTGGGCACCACGGGCGGGCGACTGCTGCGCTTTCCCATCGACGACGACAATCTGCAGGTAATGGGCCGCGCCGCCCAGGGGCCGCAGGGCATTCGCATGGGCAAGACCGAAACCCTGGCGGGCTGCGTGCGAGTGCAGTCGAGCAAAGACTGCCTGCTGCTGGTGTCGGCGGCGGGCTACGCCAAGCGCCTGCCCATTGAGGGGATGCGGGTGGCCAAGCGCGGCGATATTGGCACCCAGTCGTTCCAGTTCAGCCTCAAGAGCGACAGCCTGGTGGCGCTGCTGCCCGCGACGCCGAAGGAATCGGTGACGCTGTTTACCAGCGCTGATCGCACCGCCGTCATCCCTGTAGATTCGGTGCCGCGTCAGGGACGGACCGGGGAGAGCGATCGCATCGTCAAACCCAACAAAGGCGAAACTGTTACTGAAGTGCGTCGAGTTACTCCACCTGACCAGAGTGCTTCGGCAGAAGAAGAGTAAGATAAATTTTGGATTTTAGAGTGGCGATTTTGGAGTCGCCGACTGTTGCCGACTCGCCGTAGGGTGCATTAGCGCTAGCAATGCACCACTTGCTACTTTATCCCTCAGCATCACTTCAACATCTTCGTCTTGCCCCTCTACCTTCTCACTGCCCTGTGGCCCACGTCGCAATTGAAAACGTCTACAAAACCTTTCCAAAGTCGCGCCTGTCGGACGATGAAGCCGCATTGAGCACCGACAGCGACCCCAACGCGGTGGCGGTGCTCAAGCGCATCAACCTCGCCATTGACGACGGCGAATTTATGGTGCTGGTTGGCCCCTCGGGCTGCGGCAAAAGCACTCTGCTGCGGCTGATTTCGGGCCTGGAGGAGATTACCGGCGGCAGCATTTGGGTGGGCGATCGCAAGGTGAATGACCTGCCCCCCAAGCAGCGCGACACCGCTATGGTGTTTCAGAGCTACGCCCTCTACCCCCACCTGAGCGTCTACGACAACCTGGCCTTTGGCCTGCGCCGCATGGGGGCCGACCTGAGCCAATCTTTGCCAGAGCTGGGAGAAAAGCCTACCCCCCTCAGCGATTTGCCTGCCAACCAGGAGCTAGAGCGCCTGCTGAGCGAAAGCCGCTGGTGGGAAAAGCCGCTGGTCTCAGTGACCCGCCGCCTGCCCCCCAGCCTGCGCTACGTCTCTGAGGCCGAGCGGTTGATCGACGAGCGGGTGCGGGCGGTGGCCAAAATGCTGCAAATTGACGGGTTCTTGAGCCGCTATCCCCGCCAGCTTTCGGGTGGGCAGAAGCAGCGGGTGGCCCTGGGGCGGGCGATGGCCCGCAATCCCCAGGTGTTTTTGATGGATGAGCCGCTCTCCAACCTGGATGCCAAACTGCGGATGGAAACCCGCGCCCAGATTGTCAATTTGCAGCGGCAGCTGGGCATTACCACCATCTACGTCACCCATGACCAGGTGGAGGCGATGACTATGGGCCACCGGATCGCGGTAATGCACCAGGGCCAGATTCAGCAGGTGGCCACGCCGCTGGAGCTGTACAATCGCCCGGCCAATCGGTTTGTGGCGGGCTTTATTGGCTCGCCGCCGATGAATTTCATTCCGGTGCAGGTGCAGGCTCCGTTTTTGCTGGTGCACCCCGAGTTTCGCCTGTCGCTGCCCAGCAGTTGGGATGAGCGCCTGCTACCCTACGACGGTCGCGAGGCGCACCTTGGTGTTCGCCCCGAGCACCTGAGTCTGGCCCTGCCCGCGCCCAAAAATATTCGCGGCCACATCACCCACCTGGAGGCTCTGGGCAGCGAGACCTACCTGACGGTGCAGACCGAGGCGCTGACGCTGCTGGCCAAGGTTGCTCCCGACGAGGCGGTGCGCATTGGCGACGAGGTCTGGCTGGCGATCGCTCCTGAGAAAGTCCATCTGTTTGATCCTGAAAGCGAAGTCTCTTTTTGGTGCAGCTAGCCGTTTAGACTCGCAAAAACCTGCACCCGCAACCATCCACGCCCACTAGCGAAACACCTTGCGTAACCCCCGTTTTGGTAAAATCCAGCTGCTCTCAGGGCTGACGCTGATCGGCGCTATGGTTGTGGCTTTTTTAATGGTGCAGGCTCCCTGGGCGCACCCGCTTCGCGCCGTGGCGCTGCTGGCCCTGCCCGGTGCACAGGCTGCCCTGACGGCCCACAATGCCCTTAAACAAAGCCGTGTAGCCCGGTTTAATGGGGTGGTTGTGAACGCCGAGCTGCTAGGGGCTGTGCTGCTGGGGGTCGCTGCCGCGATCGCGCTGCTGGGGGCCAGATCGCTGCCGGTACTCTACAGCAGCTGGGTTGTGGCGGCGATCGCCACCCTGCTTCTCGTCATTACTGCCGCCCTTGAGCTGGTTCAGGCCATGCGCCGCAGACAAAATCAGCGCCCGGTGTTGGTCAAGCTGCTGCTGCAAAGTCTGGCGCTAATGTTTTACAGCATTCTGCTGCTGTGGATGGGGCTGCTGTTTTTGTTGGCGCTGACGGGCGAGTCGTACATGGGGAATTGACACCAGCCTGAATTAGACGACAAGTAAAGTAGCGAAAGAAAGGCTGAGGGGTACCCTCAACGTGTTGACATTCAAGCACCTGAGCTACGTCTTGAAGACTAGCGCGCCTCGACTTGACCCAAATCTTTTGCGATGTTGACGACTTTGTCAACCTGGTTTCCGGTCTGGTCGCCTACGCCTACCACTCCAATGGGCCGTCGCTGGGCATCCCAGACTACGCGCGTCAAGCTCTGCCACAAGCCGCTTTCTAGCTATCGAACTCAGGTTACAACAGACCTCTGCCCAACCATGGACAGCCGAGACGGCGATTGTGCGATGCTGAATCCGTGACGCTGAGAACTGTTGAGGGCATCACCGCTCTAAAATATGGGTTTATCCTTTCGTCTCTCCTGCAATGCCTACCGACTACCTCGAACGCATTCTCACCGCCCGAGTTTACGATGTAGCGCAGGAAACGCCCCTGGAGATAGCCCCCAGTCTGTCGGCGCGGCTGCAAAATCGGCTGCTGCTGAAGCGAGAAGATGTGCAGTCGGTGTTTTCATTTAAGCTGCGGGGAGCCTACAACAAAATGGCCCACCTGTCGCCCGAGCAGCTGGCGGCGGGCGTGATTGCCTCCTCGGCGGGCAACCACGCCCAGGGGGTAGCGCTGGGGGCCAGGCAGCTGGGCACCCGCGCCATTATCGTGATGCCCACCACAACGCCCGTGATGAAGGTGAATGCGGTGAAGGCGCGCGGCGGCGAGGTGGTGCTATTTGGCGAAACCTACGACGATGCCTACGCCCACGCCCGCCAGCTGGCCGAGGAGAAAGGCCTGACCTTTGTGCACCCCTTCGACGACCCGGACGTGATCGCGGGCCAGGGCACCATCGGCATGGAGATCTTGCGGCAGCACCCTCAGCCGATTCACGCCATCTTTGTGGCGATCGGCGGCGGCGGGCTGATCTCGGGCATTGCGGCCTACGTCAAGCGGCTGCGGCCTGAGATCAAAATTATTGGGGTGGAGCCGATCGAGGCCGATGCGATGGCGCGATCGCTCAAGGCCGGGGAGCGAGTGCGGCTGAGCACCGTGGGCCTGTTTGCCGATGGCGTGGCGGTGCGTCAGGTGGGGGAAGAAACCTTTCGCCTCTGTCAGCAGTACGTGGACGACATCATTCTGGTCAGCACCGACGACATCTGCGCCGCCATTAAGGATGTCTTTGAGGATACGCGATCGATTTTGGAACCCGCCGGGGCGCTGGCGATCGCAGGCGCAAAAGCCTACGTCGAGCGCGGTAGTATTGTGGATCAAACCCTGGTGGCCGTAGCCTGCGGGGCCAACATGAACTTCGATCGCCTCCGCTTTGTGGCCGAGCGGGCCGAAATTGGCGAACACCGCGAGGCCATCTTTGCCGTCACCATCCCGGAGACGCCGGGCAGCCTCAAAGCCTTTTGCGAATGCCTGGGCACCCGCAACCTGACCGAGTTCAACTACCGCATCGCCGACAACCACGAGGCCCATATTTTTGTGGGGCTAGAGGTGCAGGGGCGCGCCGATGCCGAGCAGATGGCCCGGCTGTTCGAGTCCAAAGGCTTGAAAACGCTCGATCTAACAGATGACGAGCTGTCGAAAATGCACCTGCGCCACATGGTGGGCGGTAAGTCGCCCCTGGCCCACGACGAGCTGCTCTACCGCTTCGAGTTCCCCGAGCGCCCCGGCGCGCTGATGAAGTTCGTCAGCGCCATGAGCCCCGACTGGAACATCAGCCTGTTCCACTACCGCAACAACGGCTCCGACTACGGCCGCATCGTCACGGGCATTCAGGTGCCGCCCGATGAAATGCCTCAGTGGCAAGCCTTTCTAGACAATCTCGGCTACCAGTACTGGGACGAAAACCAAAACCCTGCCTACAAGCTGTTTTTGGGCTAACCGCCGATCTGCGACATAGTGCGCCCATAGGCTCCGGTGGTGCCCGACTCGCGCATTTTGTAGTTGATGTCAGGCTTAGCCGCCAGCAATACCGCCACCTGGCGCTTCAGTTCGGCAGTGTGAACACCCTGGCGCAGGGCGGTTTTGAGATCGATTTGGCCGGTTTCGTTGAGCAGGCAGGGGCGCAGCCAGCCGTCCGCCGACAGGCGCATGCGGTTGCAGCGATCGCAGAAGCACTCCGACATCTGGCTGATAAACCCCACCGTACCCTGGGCTCCGGGAATTTGGAAGACATCCGCCGGGCCGTTGCCCAGCACCGCGCCCTCGCTCAGGCCCCAGCGCTGCCGAATGCGATCGCGCAGTGTTTCTGAATCGACCCAGCCCTTTTCGGCAAACAGGCTGTCGTTGCCGATCGGCATGAACTCGATAAAGCGCACGTGCCACTGGCGATCGAGGGTGAGCGCCGCCAGGTCCAGCACCTCGTGGTCGTTGACGCCGGGAATCACCACCACGTTGAGCTTCAGCGGCGAGAACCCGACCCGGTGCGCCGCCTGAATACCCTCCCACACCTGGGGCCAGCGCGACCTGCCCCGCCCGCCGACGATGCGATCGAAAATCACCGGGTCCAGCGAATCCAGGCTGATATTGATGCGCCGCAGCCCGGCATCCCACAAATCCTGGGCCAGGCCGCTGAGCAAAAAAGCATTGGTCGTCAGCGCTAAATCCGTTGTTCCCGGCAGTTCGGCAATGTCGCGCACGATATCCACAATGCCGGGCCGCACTAGCGGTTCGCCCCCGGTCAGCCGAAAGTTCGAGAACCCCAGCGGCATAAACACCTCCTGCAACAGCTGCCGCAGCTCAGCGCGGGTCAGCCATTCCCCCTGGGGCAGGTACTGCAAATCGGCCCCCTCGGGCATGCAGTACTGGCACTGAAAATTGCAGCGATCGACGAGGCTAATTCGTAGATAGTCAATGGTTGGCATAGGGGATGGGTTGGGGAGAATCATTAACCGCAGGTCGCCTTCCTCCGATTATGGCATCCTCACCAAAACCCAAGGGTCGATTGGTTGAGCCCCACCCGTTCTGATCATCCTAAGCTAGGGCTTGAGTTAGGGTTTGCCGATAAAGCTTACCTCTGCTCCCCGAGAAAAAATAAGCAAAAAAACGAGGAAAAAACTGATGACTAGAACCCTTTTTAAGGGCATGCTGCTCGGCGCGATATTTGGGGCCGTGGTCGGTGGTCTGGTTTGCCTCAGCTTGTTGAGGGGGCTAAATCAGCCTGCCTACGTTGATTTGGCTGGCTTTGTCTCAGTCGATAGCGCCAGCCACCCCGACAGCCAAATGAACAGCCGCCTCTTTTTAGCCGCCGCATCGCTAGAAGGTCCGCTCTATATCAGGGCCAAGGCTAAGGCGATCGATATCAACGAGCTTTACGGGCAGATTGAGCAAACTGTGCGACTGCGAGGTGAGTTGATGCGCTCTACGCTGAGCACAGGTGAGTCTGTGCTTGAGCTAGAGGTCATAGACGTGCTACCCCACCTCGGTGACTGCCAGTAAACCTATCCTTGCAAATTCTATCCCTGCAAATTAACCGATTTCAGCATTAAACCCCGCCTAAAGAGTAGTTCCACGCTTGCCAATCTCTGGGCTAAGGTTTAAGTAGTCTGCGCTGTAATTCAGGTCAATGCTATGGTATCTGCCCTATCATCCCCCAGTACGATCGCCGACTGGCTCGGCCCCGAGGCCGATTCGCTGCTCGACTATGAGGCCAAAGTTTCAAAATCGATGCTGCACCTGCCAGGGCCAGACTGGGTGGATAGAATTTTTGCCCAGAGCGATCGCAACCCTCAAGTTCTCCGCAGCCTGCAGCAGCTCTACAGCACGGGCCGCCTGGCCAACACCGGCTATCTCTCCATTCTGCCGGTCGACCAGGGCATTGAGCACTCCGCTGGGGCCTCCTTTGCGCCTAACCCCATGTACTTTGACCCGCAGAATATCGTTGAACTGGCGATCGCGGGCGGCTGCAACGCCGTCGCCACCACCCTGGGGGTGCTGGGCAGCGTATCGCGTCGCTACGCCCACAAAATTCCCTTCATTCTCAAGCTCAACCACAACGAGCTGCTCACCGCCCCTAACCGCTTTGACCAGGTCATGTTTGCCGATGTCGAGCAGGCCTGGAACCTGGGCGCGGTTGCTGTCGGGGCCACCATCTACTTTGGCTCCGAAGAGTCAACCCGCCAAATTCAAGAGGTCAGCGCCGCCTTTCAGCGGGCCCACGAGCTGGGCATGGCCACCATTCTCTGGTGCTACCTGCGCAGCAGTGACTTCAAACAAGACCAGGACTACCACACCGCCGCCGACCTCACCAGTCAGGCCAACCACCTGGGCGTCACCATTGAGGCCGACATCATCAAGCAAAAGCTGCCCACCAACAACAACGGCTACGGAGCCGTAGCCAAGGCGCTGGGCCAGCCCTACGGCAAAACCCACCAGCTGGTCTACAGCGACCTCACCACCGACCACCCCATCGACCTCACCCGCTACCAGGTGCTCAACTGCTACGCCGGACGCATGGGGTTGATCAACTCCGGCGGTGGCTCCGGCGACAACGACTTTGCCGAAGCCGTGCGCACCGCCGTCATCAACAAGCGGGCTGGCGGCATGGGGCTAATTTCGGGCCGCAAGACCTTCCAGCGCGACTTCAAGGAAGGGGTGAAGCTGTTCCACCTGATTCAGGATGTGTACCTGTCTGACGCGGTCACCATTGCCTGAGGCTGACCGGGCTGGCTGGCCCGCACGGCGCGAAACATGCCAAACCGGCACAGCCCCGCGCCAAAGGCCAGCCGCATCAGCAGCAGAGTTGGCACTTCTCGTACCGATTTGATGAAGCCCGGCAGGCCAAATTTAACCAGTCCAGCGGGCCGGGCAATACCTTGCCAGATCGAGTCGAGCCAGGAGGGCAGCGTTTCCCTGGTCCAGTCGGCGGTGGTAACTTGCCCGGCTACCAGCCCAGTGGCCTCCAGCTGTTCGGTAAAGCCTTCAATGCTGGCAAAGGCCGGGTGCGACCACTGATCGAGCAGCTGGCGCATGACCGGCTTTTCCCAAGCGTTGAGGGGAATTGTGCGATCGTCTCGCTGGTTCCAGTCGGCGACCACCAGCACACCGCCCGGCTTCAGCACCCGCAGCAGCTCGCGGGCAAACACCGCCTTATCGGGCATGTGGGGGCCAGCCTCCACCGACCACACCACGTCAAAGCTGGCGTCGGGAAACGACAGCGCCATGGCATCGTCGACCTGAAAGCGAGCCGTCAGGCCCTGGGGCGTAAGCTGCTGCGCCCGCCGCACCTGGTTGGGGCTAATGGTGACACCAGTAACTGCAAAGCCATAGTCGCGGGCCAGAATCCGGCTGCTGCCGCCAATGCCGCAGCCCACATCCAGCACCGTAGTGCCCGCAGGCAGGCGATCGAGTCCGCCCCAGCGCACCATTTCGTGGACAAAATCGGCCTTAGCCGCTAAAAAGTCTTTGCGCCGGGGCGGGGAACCGTAGTGACCTAGGTGAATGTGCTCGCCCCAGTAAAATTCAAGAATGCCGTCGTCGGTCCACTGGTCGTAGGAATTGGCCACCGAGTCAGACGACTCGTAGCGACGGGGGGTAAGCAGGTATGCCCCTGCGCCTGCCGCCAGCAGCGCCAGAAGAATGCCAAGAATGCCGATTGAATTCATTTACGTATGAAGGGCCGCCGTGTAACGGTTTGTATCGTTGATTGCATTCCTATTGTGACAAGCTTGCGCCCCGCGATCAACTTGGGCGGGTTTAGAAAAGCCTTTTCTCCCAAAATAAAACCCCCGACCGAAGCCGGGGGAAACCCCATCAGGAGACGCCTATCTGACGTTTAAGTTAAAACAAAGCCGCCCTTTAAGCGCTTCTATCCAGACTATCGAACTACAGGCTATTTGGGGGAGCGCGCCACCGAGAATTTACGGAAACAATACGGCCATCTTTAAGAATTGCTTACAAAATTCGGGGGTGACGGCGGAGCACGCCCTGTTCTTTGACGGCGGCTGGCCCCGGTTGCAGCCTCTAAACTCTCTATGTACCTGGTGCTGAGGGAATTGAGCTGGCGCGATCGCTGTTCCCATGCGAATGTTAAAACTAAAACAGTTCGCCTTGAGGTATCTCCATGCCGTGGTTACCTAGTTTGCCGCCTGATCTGCTCAAGCGGTTCCTCGCGGCCATTCTGGGCCTAGCCCTGGGGTTTAGCCTCTGGATGGGGGATGCCACCGCGAACCCCAACTATCCACCACCCCTGTCCTTCAGCAACGCCGAACTCAAGGGCAGAGACTTTTCTGGGCAGCAGCTGCGGGCAGCAGAATTTTCGAACGCCAACCTGGAGCTGACCAACTTTAGCGATGCCGACGTGCGGGGAGCGATCTTCAGCGGTTCGGTCGCCACCGACGCCAATTTTCACGGGGCAGATTTCACCACCGGCATGCTCGACTCGGTTAGCTTTACCCGCAGCGACTTGAGCGATGCGGTGCTGGTTGACACCATTCTGCTGCGGGCCACCTTTGACGACACCGCGATCGCCGGAGCCGATTTTTCGGGGGCCATTCTAGACGGGGCCCAGGCTCGTCAGCTCTGCAAGACAGCGGCAGGGGTAAATTCAACTACCGGGGTCGCAACGCGAGATTCACTGGGCTGCCGTTAACAGCAGCGCTAGGGGCCAGGACGAGAGGTGAGCACAATAGCCGCGATCGTCACCAGAAACCCCACATAGCCTCCCACAAACAGCCACTCCTGCCAGCTACCTTCCATTACTGCTCCTCCTGAGGGGGTAAATCGCCCCAGCGGGTCAGCCACTGCTCCATCTCGGTAGACAGCGGGTGGCGGCGGCGGTCGGCCACCGAAATACAGACGTGGCGAGTCACTGCCTGGGCTGCCAGCGTATCCCCAAGCTTCAGCTGATACTGAATCTCAAAGCTGCTGTCATCCAAACGGGCGGGGGTCAGGTGAACGGTAACGCGATCGCCGCAGTGCAGCGGACGACGGTAGTCAATGCTGGCATGGGCGATCGGATAGGCGAGGGTCTCAGCTTTAAAGAAAGTGCCCAGATCGATCCCAGCGGCGGCCAGGGATGCTTCGTAGGCACTGTGGCACATCACCAATTCGTTGGCAAAGTACACCACCCCGGCCCCATCGGTTTCGTGGAACCGCACCTGATGCTCGACGACGTAGACCATCGCAACTACGTCCGCCCTGGGACAGCCAGATGGCGAATGGTCATCCTAGCTGGCATTGGGCTGGGCCGGACGGAAGGGATAGTCAGCCGGTAGGCTCTCCTCGGTGGCTGCCGCTTCGGCTCCGTCGCGACCCAGGGCCAGCAGCGGATTGTCGATGATTTCGAGCAGGTTGGCAACGCCATACTCCAAGACCTCAATTGGGTCGACAGCCGCCCAGCCATCAGCGGTAAGCTGGCGCATTTCAAAGTGCAGGTGAGGGCCAGTGGATGTGCCCGTGCTGCCCACCAGACCGATCACTTCGCCCTGCTCAACCCACTCTCCGGCCTGTACGGCCAGCTGAGACAGGTGAGCGTAGCGAGACTCTAGGCTGCCGTCGCCGTGGCGCAAAATCACCGTCAGGCCGTAGCCGCCCAAAAAGTCAGATACCGACACCCGCCCAGCCTGGGTAGCCAGTACCGGAGTACCCAGAGGGGCAGCCAGGTCGGTGCCCGAGTGGAACCGCCAGCTCTGGGCAATCGGGTGCATACGCCAGCCAAACAGCGACGAAATTGACGCCGGCACCGACAGCGGAAACACGTATTCTTCATTGCCGCGCCGCAAGACATTGAGGGGACGCAGCTTTTCGTTGAGGGCCTCACGACTGACGATGGTGGTACTGCCCAGCCTTACTCCTTGGGAGCTAACGGCAACGGGGCCTACCCGAATTTCGCCCTGTCCAGCGCTGCTGGATGTAGAGCCCTGTGCGGCTGCGGCTGTAGCCGCACAGGCATTGCTGGGGCTGGTTTGTCCGGCGGCGACGGTAATTTGGCAGCCGCTAGAGCGTTCTGCAAAAACTACATTTGGCGCTCCACCCGATTGAGCCGTTGGGGCCTGAGTAGCCCCGAGGCTGTAGTTGGTGGGGTCGATAAAGACGCTGTTGTAGCCTGCGGGCACTGACTCATCGGCGGCGATCGCCTCGGGTACCGTAGACTGTGGCACGACAGCTTCGGGCATCGCGGGGGCGGGGGCCGCTGCAGCCGCTGGCTCAGGGGCACTGACCGCAGCGGGAGCCTCGGCTGTGGTCTCGCTCGCTACTGAGGTCACAGGGGGCTTCAGCAGGCTCTCAGCCATTGTAGGGGCCGACGGCTGAGCCGGAATGGTAACGGTAACAGCCGCTGGAGGGGGAGGGGGAACCGGAGAGAACATCGGCGAACTCGCTGCAGGGGGGGATGTCACAACGGCTGATGCAGACGGACGCTGAGGGGTAAAGTCAGGTCGCGCTGCTGAGGGCAAAGGTAAGCTTAGAGTCGTTTGGGCGCTGGGCCTGTGGGCACTGCTGATCCCCGGCTTGAGATAGTCAGCGGAGGTTTCGACTGGCCCCGCTTGCCCAGACACACTGTTGGACGCATCGGGGGCATCGGGGGTTCCAGCGAGGGCTAACCCGCTGTGGGTTACTCCCATACCACCTACTAACATCGCTACTTGTAGCCAGGCTACCGACGGATAAACTCCGGAAAGTTTACGCGTTTGAATAGGCTCTAAGTTAATTTTTTTCACCATAATCAGCCGCTACGCATTGTAGCCCAAAGTTACTTTACCTGGTTCAATCTCCAGCGTCTTGACCGCTGGTATGTCGCTGGCGGTAGGGGTTAGCTGCACTCGCAGATTCCCGGAGGGGGCTACCCCAATCACCTCTGCTGGCCTACCTTCTACGGTCACACCCTGGCCTAGATTGGCCAGACGAGCCTGGTAGTCAATCAGAAAGGCGTCATCTCCCTGGTTTTGCCAGTGGAGATATCCCTGCATTAGGCCATAGAGGGCGATCGCGGCCAGGTCCTCCAAGGTATTCAGCGGGCCAGAGGCCAATTCCGGTCGAATTAGCTGCTGAATGGAGGTGCCGGTGGCAGGTACCGGATTAAAGCCATTCAGCCCCAGCCCAATCACCACGGTTTGAACCCTGCCGCCCTCCAGGTGGGTTTCGGCCAGCACACCGCCCAGCTTTTTGCCCCCCACCACCAAATCGTTAGGCCACTTAACCTGTACCGGCAGCCCCAGGTTCGCCAGGCTGGTGGCTACTCCCCAGGCGCTGGCCAACGTCAGGTAGGGGCTGCGGGAGGCCGGCAGGTCGGGCTTTAGCCCCAGCGATAGGTATAACCCTCCTACAGGAGACTGCCACTGCCGCCCCCACTGGCCGCGCCCGGCCTGCTGCGTTGCCGCCACCAATACCGTACCCGCCGGAGCGCCCGCCGCCATCATGTCAGCCAGCGCCCGGTTGGTGGAGTCGGTTTGCTCGACCCAGTGAAGATAGAATCGCGGGCGCAATGCCTGGTAACAGGGCATTATTCCCAGCATTTTAGAGGGCTGCTCTACAGCCTGACGGAGTCGATCTAGGCTCACCCGATGATCATCCTGGAGTTTGTATAAGTTAAATTCCAGCCCAGAAATGGAGTTTTGCCGGTGGAAAAACTCCGGCACCCAAGCTGGGCTTGGATATAGAAATCAAAATAGGTCGTCAGCAATACCGATTACGCTACCACCTGAAGAAAATCTGCAGAGGCGACCTGGGCTGCGCCAAAATAGAACTTGATAAAACGCTGCTCTTGCTTAACGTCTGCTCTACATTAGCCAGCGAGACGACCAGCGAGATTGACCCAATCAATTGACCAGAGGCGCTGTAGCATCGTACTGGCATCACCAACGCCTTGGGGGGCAAAATGGCAGACTGGCAATGGCAAACCTGGCAGGGGCAAGACTTTCTTACCTGTGACCTGCTGCAGCCCTGGCCCCACGGTTTTTTTACTCGGCAGTTTTGGCCCCAGACGCCTGAAACCCTGACGGCATCGCTGGCGGCAAATGCAGCGGTGCAGCGGGTGAAGCAGGTGCACGGCAATCGGGTGCTGACTCCCGCCGATCTGGCCGCCGCTGTGGAAGGGGCAAGGGCGGAGGCCGACGGCCTGATCAGCGTTGGCGCAGCCTCTCCAACGGAGAATCGCGCCCGTCAGGCCCTCTGGGTGTGCTCAGCCGACTGTAGCCCCGTGCTGATTGGCGATCGCGCCACCGGGCAGGTGGCGGCTGTCCATGCGGGCTGGCGCGGCACGGCCCAGGCCATTGTGCCAGTGGCGATAGGCAAGCTCCAGGCCCAGGGCATCCGCCTCGAAGACCTGGTGGTGGCGATTGGTCCGGCGATCGCTGGCGAGGTCTACCAGGTATCGGTAGATGTGGCCGCCGCCGTGGGGCGCACGCTGGTCAGCGATGCCGCTGGCAGTGACGAGGCCGTGGTCAGAGCACTGCTGCAAGCAGACCATTCGCCGCTGCGGGCCGATGACACCCCAGGCAAGGTGCGGCTGGACGTGCGCCAGGCCAACGCCCGGCAGCTAGAGCAGCTGGGGCTGGGCCGCGATCAGGTGGCGATCGCCCCCCACTGCACGTTTCAGGAGCCCGATCGGTTTTTCTCCTACCGACGCACGGGAGAAAAGCAGGTGCAGTGGTCGGGCATTGTTAGCCGAGACCCAGTTGAACGGCCCTAGCAGGGGCGATCCGCCTAGGGTAGCCAGGTCGCCTGAATGCCGCTAAAGGGAAATGTCTCTGGATCAACAACGGTCGGAGCCGTGATTGGCTCCTCTGACTCCTGCGCTACAGTATCAGCCGCATCGCCATCGCTGGTGTCAGCAGGGTCAGCCACTGCCGCATTGTCGTCTTGAGAACTGTCGGAAGCGTCGTTCGGCGTGTTCGTCAACGCATCGCTGCTGTCGCGGTTAGCGGTATCGCCACCAGCAGGCTGAGACACCAGCGGCAGATGCCAGATCTTAGGGTTCTGGATAGGGTCAGCGGCGGCGGCCTGGTCGGCTAAATCTAGCAGCAGCGATCGCCCGTCGGGGGCTACGCTCATGTGGATGGTCTGCAGCAGGGGCAGCCGCAGCAGCGGGCTAACCTCTCCATCGGCCAGGGTAATCGCCAGCAGCAGGGGCTGCTCAACATAGGCATCAGCCGTTTGCAGCGTATCGCTATCCGGCGGAGCATCGACCAGTTCGCTGGCCAGCACGTAGAGCACCTGCCGAGCAGGGTCAAACTGGGCCTCCAAAATAGCCCCGCTGACCTGTAGAAGCTCCTCTTCACGGCCCTGGTTGGTGACTAAAAACAGCGATTCGGTAAACCGCTTGTCGGGGTCATCCTGGTTGAAGTTGACCATGGCTGCCGCTGACCCATCGGCGGCCAGATCCAGGACGCGACCGTAGTTGGGCAAAAAGTCGAGGGGTTGACGCGGCCCGCGGGTGGGTTCTTCTCCCAGGTCGATGATGGCGGTCCCCTGACCCTGCAGCAGCAGCAGTGACTGGCTGTCGGGAGCAATCAAAAAGTCGCCACCGGGCTCGGTTTCAATAGGGGTAGGGGGTTCTCCGGCCCGCACCAGCCAGGGGCCAAAGTCGGCTGGGTCCTGCTGATTGACCCGCTGCACCACAATGGTCTGCCCGTCAGGCGATAGGTCAAATTTGAGGTTTTGGTAGTTGCGGCTGTCGAGCACCAGGGTAGTTTCACCCGACTCGGGGGAGGCCTTCTGGGGCAGTAACCGCCGCCACAGGGGGGGGCGCTCGTCCATAAAATCAACTGGTGGGCGGGGAGTAATGCCCGTGGTGACGGTGTAGATTTGCTGATTGAGCAGACTGCCGCCCTGACTGCTGTCGCTGGCTGAGAAGAGCACCTTGTCTCCCAGCGGGTAGGGCTTAAAGGCCAGCACCGACAAATTTTTGGGTGTCAGAATGGTGCGCTCCTGGCGACCTAGATCGGCCAGCACCAGACGGTTGGCCTCGTCGCCCTCGGCCCCAATGTACAAAAAGGCCCGTCGTCGGCTTTGAAACTGGGCCTGAAAAGGTTCAAAGCGGCTGGGGCGATCGCGGCGGGCCGCATAGCGATCGCGGGCCTCATCGAGGCTGAGCGTAAACGACTCGCCGTAGGGCAGCGGATCGGTCAGGGTGTAGGCCATTCGCCGCCCGGCCCAGCTCACCTTGCCAGGCAGCGGCGGATCTAGGGCGAGGTTTTTCTCCACGCTGGCCACATCCATGGGGCGGCTAAAGGTAATTAGAAAGGCTCGATCTTCAGTGCCTACCTGGCGGTCTTGCCAGGTAAAGTCGCGCACCCGTGCTGTGGCATGGTCGCCCGAGAGAATGAGCAACCCCATGACCAGGGCTAGACCAGTCATAACCGCCAGGGCTAAGCGGTCTAAAGGCTGAACGCGAGCCAATCTTGAACTGCGGGAGCGACGAGAGCGACGACGGGCCATAGCTAATATTCGTAGGGAGTGCGCGGCTCAGGGATTTCGGTCAGGGTAGCAGACCCAATGGCGAGCTGGCGCTTGCCGTCGAGGGTAGTGGTTTGCATGGTGCCCTTGATCTCGAGCCAGGTGTCGGGGGCCGGGCGCGCGGTGCCTGCCGGCAGCTCCACGGGCAGCCCCACTGGGTAGGCATCGGCGGCACAGCAGGTCAGCACAAATCGCGAAATCATGATGAAGCTGTCGGGCCAGTCGGGAATGTGGGTGACAAAGCCGCTCACCACCGCGCCCTGCCCGGCATAGGCGTCGGGTTCGGGGTAGACGTTGAGGGTGCGCACCCAGTCCACGATGGTGCGGGTCTCAGAATCGCCGCCGAGGGAAAACCGCTGGGGCCGCGATCGCGTCTGCCCCAGCACGTCAGTAATGCCTCGCTGAAACGCCGTCTCGCTGGCAAAGGGGCGGGGAGTATAGATCAGGCCAAACACCGCAATGGCAATCAAGAGCACGCTGCTGAGCTGACGGGGCAGCAGCGCCAGGTGTTCTTGGCTGCGGGGAGCCGGGACACCGCGCTGACGATAGCTCGACCACACCTGCACCGCACGAGCTACGCCCATGGCCAGCAGCAGCACCATCGCCAGGTGAGCCAGCCACATGTAGTCGGGGTGCAGCAGCAGGTACAGCTTGCCCGTTACCGTAAAGCGCAGCAGCATCAGCCCCCACAGCAGCAGCATGGCAGCATCAACCAGAGCCTGCCAGGGCAGCGATCGCCGACCCGGGGCGCGAGAACCGTTAGCTTGAGGGATAGAGGTCATGGATGCGAGTCAAAACGACGCAGTCTCAGACGATAATCTCAGACAATCGACAAAGGAGCCCAGCGCTACCCCGTGTACAGGTTCATCACCAGGGTCAGCAAAAAGGTCAGCTGGGCCGCCAGCACAAACAAATAGACAATGGCACGCCCCTTAAACACCGTCAGCAGCAGGCTGATGTTTTTGAGGTCAATCATGGGGCCAAACACCAGAAAGGCCAGCAGCGCCCCGCTGGTAAAGGTAGACGCAAAGGATAGGGCAAAAAACGAGTCTACCGTCGAGCAAATCGACACGACCCAGGCCAGGGCCATCATGGCCACAATTGAGGTAACTGGCCCCTGCCCCAGGCTCAAGATCACATCCCTGGGCACAGCGACTTGAACAAAGGCGGCGATCGCGCTGCCGATCACCAGCACCGCCCCCAACTCTCGCAGCTCCAGCACCATGTTGTCGACCATCAGGCGCAGCCGATACATCAGCGGCGGCGGGGCCACCGCCACCTGGGCCAGCACCTGGGCCGGAGGGGCATCGAGCTGCAGCACCTGACCCGGCGACTGCATTAAAAAGGTACCCGACTTAAGCAGAGGCGATCGCTCAGGCTCTGGTGGGGGCGCGACGGCAGGCTCAGGCTCCCCCATCATACGGGTGAGGTTGTCCTGCAAAAAGGGGCGCACATCGGCCTGGGCGCTAAAAATTAGGGCGATCGCAACCGCTACAATCAGGGTAAATCCCACCCGCAAAAACACAATTTCTGGCTGGTCACGAAAGGCGATCCAGGTGGCCCAAAAGACTACCGGGTTCACCGTTGGCGCAGCCAGCAAAAACCCGATCGCCACCGCCGTGGGCGCTCCCTTGGTCAGCAGTCGCCGCGCCACCGGAATGTTGCCGCATTCGCAAACCGGAAACAGAAAGCCAATTAAACTCCCCGCCAGCGCCGCCAGCACCACGTTCTTAGGAATAATGGCCAGCAGCTTTTGCTCATCGACAAACAGCAGCAGCACGCTCGAAAAAATCACCCCCAGCAGCAAAAAGGGCATGGCCTCGACTAGCAGGCTAAAAAACAGCGTGATGCCGTTGTTGAGTTGGGTCATAGAACCAGCCGTGATGGAAGGAAATTGTCCTGGCGGGTAGTTCCCTTCAGGCAGAAGCACATTTTAGCGGATCTTGATGTCCCCTGCCTGTTCGCGGGGATCGCCCTAGCCTGAGGCGATCCCCAGGTTCGGTGCGGCTTCCCAAACCAGCAAGGTCAACCCCTGACTCCTAAGGTTGGGCAACTAGAAACAGAGACCACAACTAATCCAACGTCAGTAACTCCGGATCAAAATAGTCCGATGTCGCAGTGGCAATTAGTTTTTGCCACACCAAAGTCGCTCCAGGAACTAATGGTTCCGCTACAGAAACGCGATCGCCATCTGCACGGTGGTTTCTAACGTCTGCTGAGGGTCAATGACCAAAAGATTCTCGCCCGTATTTAAAGCGTTGCGCGGAGCTGTCCAGGGTTCTAGGCAATAGTAATCTTTCCCCTTCACCGTCCAGAACACCAGCTTGGTGTAGTCGGCGCTCCAGGAGAGGGTTAGCCGCCGTCCCAGGTGATGGTCGGTAACCGTGGCGGTAGTTGCCGTCAGCCCCTGAAATGCCAGATCGATCTCGTCCTGGCTAAAGTCAAAGCTGCCGCCAAAAGCCTCTACCCCGCCGTTCAGGTGGTTACGGAACTCGGATGAGGGAATGTCAAAGGTGAGCTGAGACTTGTCTTCCACTAAGAAATAGGGGTGTAGCCCGGTGGAAAAGGGCATAGGCTGCGTGGAAAGATTGGTGAACTGCTGCTGCAGCTCCAGACTGTGGCCCCGCAGCTTAAAGGTAAACGCCAGCTTAAACTCGAAGGGATACCGGGCCAGGGTGGTGTCGTTGTGGGTCAGCTCTAGGGTGAGGCTAGCCCCGTTGGAGACATCCTGCTGGGTCACCTGCCAGGGCAAATCGCGGGCAAAGCCGTGCTGCTTGAGGCTGTAGGTTTGCCCCTCCAGGCTGTACTGGTTGTCGGGCAGGTTGCCGCAAATTGGAAATAGAATGGGAATACCGCCCCGTACCGAAAGCTCTGGGTTGGTAAAGCGATCGCGGTCAAAGTAGAAAACATCTTGGCCTTCGACCTGCCAGCGAGTGGCAATGCCGCCGCGATCGGGCACCAGTTCGAGACGAGCATCGGTATCGGTGTCAGAAAGAACGTAGGTGGGCGGGGAGTCTGCTTTTAGAGCAACGGCGAACACGGGGCACCTCAGCGGCAGTATGGCTAGACGTTATCACGACGCTCCCAAGGCAAGGGTGCTCGGGCAGTGCAATTTGTCCTTAACCTCACAAATGCCTTAATCAGGGCGTTTGAGGCTTCAATCTACCGCCTCTGGCGCTACCGGTGCAGGGCTTTCAGGTACAGCATCGGCCCAGCTAGAAATCTCACCCACAACCTCAATCGCTTGAGCTTGAGCTTTTGGCGGCGGGGTCAGGGCGGCTACGGGTTTTTCGCTGCCCAGGTTGGGCTGAGGGGCCGATATTTCAGTATCAGAGCCACTGCCTCCCGATCGCTGGGTTGGCACTGGCTGAAACTCGCGCTGCTTTGGCGATACCTTGGGTCCCCACTCCAGCAGCTCTTCGTTGAACTCTACCTCTACTTCTGGCTCAGTGCTCGATTCTGGCTGCGCTCCCGATTCTGGCTGTGTTGCTGGTGTGTCTATAGCCTCGGGCACAGGAGACTCGGGCACAGGCGCTGGGGCCGCTGGAAGGGAGGGTTGCTCGACCTTTTCACCCGGTTCGGTCAACGCCTCGGGCGATCGCTCCGGTTCAGGCTTGACCTCAGGCTCAGCCTTCTGCTCAGGCTCTAGCTCCACCGGCAAAATATCTTCAGCTTCGGGCGACACAAAGGGGCTGCTGGGGTCGCTAACGGTCTCTGGCGACACCTCTGGAGCCTTGAGATCGAGCACTACAGGAGACTTCAGCGGCTTGTCAAACTGTGATGAAGCGTGCTCAATGCGCTGCAAAACCTCCTGGCTAGCGTCGCCCGTTAGGGTCTTGGGCTGAGAGTCGCGCACCCGCACCGGCACCAGCTCAACCTGCATCTGGTCGTCTTTGAGCGACACTTTCAAAACGGCAGAATCTTGATTTTCAACTGGCTCACCAGGGTGAAAGACAAAGTCTCCTAACGAGTAGGCAATCGGCCGCCCTTTATAAATTTCTCCCCCCTGAATAACGGTCGGGTGGTAGCCCACAACGACATCGGCACCCTGATCGATGGCCAGGCGAGCCAGGTTAGTCTGCATAAAGTTGGGCTGCTCGCTGAGGTGGTCAACCCAGCGGAAATTCACCACAATCCAGTCCACCTCGCTGCGCAGGGCCTGAATATCAGCCACAATTTCGGGCATGTTTTGGGCATTAAACCCGGCGCGATCTTTAAAGGCCGTGGCGGCTTTGAAGGTTTCGACTTCTTTTGCGATCGCCTTGTCGTCAGCCCCAGCCCGCTCCTTGAGCACGTCGGTATCGTGAGCGGCGTTGCTGCCCCCCATGGCGTAGCTCAGGTAGGCAATTCGCTTCCCTTTGACGTCGATCACTTCGGGGCGGCGGGCTTCTAGCGCGTTGCGCCCGGCCCCAATTCGGTAGAGGCCCTTGCTGTCGAGCGTCGTCAAGGTTTCGTCTAGGCCCGCCGCTCCGTAGTCCATCAGGCGGCTGTGGGTGAGGTTGACAATATCAATACCGCTGTTGACCAGCAGATCAACCGCATCGGCGCGGGTCTGATGACGCAGGCCTTCTTCCAGGTTAGTGGCCGCCGTTGCCAGTGGCGTCGCCAGGTTGACCAGAGCCAAATCGGCCTCGCTATAGTCGGCAACGTCGGCAAAAAAACCGCCGGGGGCCGTCAGAGCATCGGGAGCAATATCCTCAAGGGAAATATCACCGCCAAACAGAAGCGTGACATCATCGCTAGGGGCGGGCGTCAGCGTTGGGTGAGTAATCACGCCAACCGGCTCAAGGGCCGCATCGACGACCGTGGGTCGATGGGTTAGAGATGGCGCGGCGGGCGCAGCCGGGGCGCTGGGCCTGGCAGAGGGGCCTTCCACCAGGGCCGTCACCTCGTTTTCTGCCCCTGTCGCTATCGGGGCGGCCGGAGTTTGGCCCCCGCGAGCAACCTTGCTCTGCACCTCAGACTGCGCCGAAAACTGGGGCAGCACGGGGGAGGGAGTCGCAATAATCACCTCTAGCAGACAGCCCATCACAAAAGCCGCCACCGCCGACCCCGACAGCACGAAGGTGCGCAGCGTCTGCAGGTGCCGACGCGACAGTCCCTTAGCCGGACGTGGTGAACGAATTTGAGCCGGCAGCGGCGAGGGACGCTGGAGCCTGGCCCTAGCCTGTAGCTCGGCCTGATGGCGCTTGAGGGCCGGGGTGACAATCTTAATCCGCTGCTGCCATAGCACCCGACGGTGGCCCAGGGGGCGAGCGATCACCCAAATGCCTTCAATTAGCTCAGAGTTCAGCAGCCAAACTCGGTGACACAAAAACCGCAGCAGTCGATCTTTGACCGGCGGCTGCTGAAACTCCACGATTAGCTGCAAACAGCCGGGGCGATCGGCCCGCACCTGGACAAAAATGCCGTGGGCCGCCAGGGGCTGATTCAGCCACAGAGCGATGTCGCGAAAGTAACCCGCCGCTGCCCGTTCTCGCACCGTAGGAGGCTGAGGTAACGGCTCCAGGGATATCGGCCGAGGAGGAACAACCGCACTAATCATAGGAATGCAAACACCGATAAAACAGCATCACCAGAAGTGGCTGAACAACGCTCTGTAGGTCGACCCCAAAGACCGAAACTAGAGACCGAAACCAGAGGCCGAAACCGCCACGGCAAATGCGATGCCCCAATCATAATGCAGACTTGAAAGGGCGGCACATCCATCCCCCTGCTGATCCCTAAAAGGTTTCAATTGAGCCCAGCAGCGGTCCGGCAGACAGTTGCGCTAAGGTTTTGCCCCTGCCGATACAGACCGGCACAAGGCTTCCCCAATAATCTGCTAATGTCTTATTTTTACGAACCCTGCCTATGGCTATGCCACCCCTGAGCGGCCGTGATCTGCTGAGTTTGAGCGATCTCAGTGCCGACGAACTGACCGAACTCCTTGCCTTTGCCACTGAGCTTAAGTCCGACAAGCACCACCCCCAATTTCCGCAGAAGGTGCTGGGTCTGCTGTTTCGCAAAGCTTCGACCCGCACCCGAGTCAGTTTTTCGGTAGCGATGTACCAGCTGGGGGGGCAGGTGCTGGACCTGCATTCGGGGGTTACTCAGGTGGGCCGGGGTGAGCCGACCAGCGATACTGCGCGGGTGCTCGATCGCTATCTCGATGTGGTAGCCATTCGCACCTTTGATCAGGCTGAAATTCAAGAATTTGCCGACTACGCCTCTATTCCTGTGATCAATGCGCTGACCGATTTAGAGCACCCGTGCCAAATCCTGGCCGACTTGCTCACTATTCAAGAAGAGTTTGGCACCCTTAAAGGCCTGACGTTGACCTATTTGGGCGACGGCAATAACGTCGCCCACTCCCTGCTGTTGGGCTGCGCTATGGCGGGCATGAACGTGCGGGTCGCCGGCCCCACTGGCTATGCCCCCGATCCGGCCATCGTGGAGCAGGCCAATCGGCTTGCCCAGGGGCGGAGTGATGTGCTGGTGACAACCGACCCCGAAGCCGCTGTCAAAGAAGCCCAGGTGCTCTACACCGATGTCTGGGCCAGCATGGGGCAAGAGGCAGAGGCGGGCGATCGCCTGCCGGTATTTCAGCCCTACCAGGTGAACGAGGCGCTGCTAGCAAAGGCCAGTAAAGATGCGATTGTGCTGCACTGCCTGCCCGCCCACCGGGGCGAAGAAATTACCCATGAGGTGATTGAAGGTGCTGCCTCCCGCGTGTGGGACCAGGCAGAGAACCGAATGCACGCCCAGAAAGCCCTGCTGGCCAGTGTTTTGGGCTGATTGAGAAACTTTGATGAGGAAGATGAGGGTGTAAGGATGATGAGGAAGGCCAAGGCACTACTCCATCTGTCTCCTCATCGCCCCATCTCCTTATCTTCTCCATCTTTTTAGCTACACCTGGCTACACCTCTAAACTAGATTCAAAAAATGCAGCACTCCCTGGCCACTCAGGGCTTCAATAATGATGGCGAAGGCAAAGCCCAGCATAGCTAGGCGACCGTTGAGACTTTCGGCGGTAGGGGTAAAGCCCCACTCTTGAGATTCAGGAGAATTAGAGGAGTTAGCCATAGGTTTCTCTACGTAACGTTTTGCCAATGTAAAGCCCTGTGGATATGTAACGCTTTGTTAAGAAGTATAGCAAGTTTGCTCTGGAGCTAGAGATTGAACGCCGATACCCCTATGCCCAAGTCATTGTCATCGCTGCGCCACCCGCCGCCGCTGCGAGGGGGCGATCGCCTGCGGGTGATTGCCCCCAGCGGTGCCCTGCGCGAGCTAGAGCGCTTTAACCAGGGGGTAGAAGTTTGGCGCAGCTGGGGATTTACGGTCGATGTTAGCCCCGGTATCAGCGATCAGTGGGGCTACCTGGCCGGGTCTGACGTCAATCGCCGCCAGCAGCTCGCTCAGGCCCTGGCCGACTCTACCTATCGCGGCATTCTCTGCGCGCGCGGGGGCTATGGGGGGACCCGTCTGCTGGAGGGCTGGCAGTGGCCCAAGGCGCTGACCCCCAAGTGGCTGATCGGCTTTTCTGACGTCACCAGCCTGCTGTGGAGCCTTGGCCAGCAGGGCATTGCTGGCATTCACGGGCCGCTGCTGACCACCCTGGCGGCAGAACCCGAGTGGTCGCAGCAGCGGCTCAAACAGGCCGTGATGGGTTACCCGCTCCCGGCCCTGCACGGCCAGGGGTGGGGCAATGGTCAGGCGCTGGGGCGGCTGTGGCCCGCCAACCTAACGGTGGCGACCCACCTGCTTGGCACTCCCCATCAGCCCGACCTGAGTGGCGCTATTCTGGCTTTTGAGGATGTCACCGAGGCTCCCTACCGCATCGATCGCATGCTGACCCACTGGCGCATGGCGGGCCTATTCACCGGGGTTAAAGGTATTGCCCTGGGCCGCTTTAGCCGCTGCGAACCGCCGGAGAACGTACCCAGTTTTGCGGTTGCCGATGTGCTGCGCGATCGCCTGGGCGATTTAGGCATTCCCGTAGTGGCGGAACTGCCCTTTGGCCACGACGGCAGCAACGCCGCCCTGCCGGTAGGAGCGATGGCCCGCCTGGATGGCGACGCGGGCAGCCTTGAAATTTTGCCCCAGGCCTAGGGGGTAACCTGGGGCGCATGCGATCGCGCCTGGCGGCCAATCTCGCCAAATAATGTCTCTACAATAAAATTACGTATCAGGTATCGCCGTGGTTCCCCTTCGTGACGACAACCCTACCAGCATTACCCCGGTTGTTACCTATGGGCTAATTGGTCTCAACATCGCCGTCTTTGTGTTTCAGCTGGGCCTGTCGCGGGAGGGCCTCGACAATTTTTTTGACGCCTGGGCGCTAGTGCCGAACCAGCTAACGGCAAGCTTTCAGGGGGCGCTAGAGGCCCCGGCCTCGGAGTGGATCACGCTGGTCTCGTCGCAGTTTCTCCACGGCGGCTTTTTTCACGTGGGGGGCAACTTGCTCTACCTGTGGGTGTTTGGCAACAACATTGAAGATCGGCTGGGGCACGTCAAGTTTTTAATCTTCTACCTGGGCTGCGGCGCTCTGGCGGGTCTGACCCAGTGGGTGTTTGACCCCTCGTCTGCGGTGCCAACCATTGGGGCCAGTGGCGCGATCGCAGGGGTAATGGGAGCCTACATTCTGCGGTTTCCCCGCGCCTATATCGTCACCCTGATTCCGCTGATTATCTTTTTCACCACTATTCGCATTCCGGCGATTTTTTTTCTGGGGTTTTGGTTTGCCCAGCAGGCCCTGTTTAGCATCGCCAGCCTCAGCACCGAAACCAACCTGGGTGCGGGTGGGGTTGCCTACTGGGCTCACTCGGGGGGGTTTGTGTTTGGGTTAATTTTGGGGCCGCTGCTGGGGCTCATGCAGTCAAGCCCGGGGGCGTCTCGCCGCTAACCGAAGACCCTCGTCTGGCCACTTTAGAATTCTGGCCACTTTAGAATAGCGATGCCCACCGACCAGGGTGGTAACTTCATAAACTTCTCGAGTAAGCTATGGAATTATTTATGTTTTTATGGCTGATGCCGTTCAAAGTGAGTGAAAACCCCTAAAAGGGTATTGAGTGCTCCTGCTGCGGCCAGTGCCGTACGATAATTCCCCAACGGGTTCCTGACGCTCTCATCTAACCAGTCAACTTATAGAAAGGTACGACCATGGCGGAAGCCAAGATCCTCGTTGTCGATGACGACCCCGCAATCCGCAACCTGATTCATCGGTTCCTAGCCAAGCAAGACTATGAAATGGAGTCGGCTGAGGATGGCAAAAAAGCCCTGGCGGTATTTGAGCAATTCACCCCTGATCTGGTGATTCTCGACCTAAACTTGCCCGATACCAATGGCTACGACCTCTGTAAAGAGATGCAGTCGCGCACTGGCGTGTTTGTGCTCATGCTGACCAGCCGCACCGACGAGTCGGACAAAATTCGCGGTTTTCACGAAGGGGCCGACGACTATCTTACCAAGCCCTTCAGCCTGGGTGAGCTAGAGGTGCGGGTTGGGGCTATTCTCAAGCGTCAGCGCCCGGTTACCGCTGCCGAACAGCAGTGCCTGACCTTTAACAGTCTGGCCATCGACCCGGTACGGCGCGAGGTTATGCTCAACGAAGAAATGGTGCCGCTAACGGCGCTGGAGTTTGACCTGCTGCACTTTTTAGCCAGTCACCCCGGTCGGGTGTGGCGGCGGGCCGAGCTGATTCAAAAAGTTTGGGATTATGACTACGTGGGCGACCAGCGAGTCGTGGATGTGCACGTGGGCCAGATCCGCAAAAAAATTGAGAAAGACACCACTCAGCCGGCCCTGATTCAAACGGTGCGGGGCGTGGGCTACAAGTTTGAGCCCCCCGGCACCGAATCTGAGGCGATCGCCGGTTAACCGCTCCCCTCAGCCCGCCTCTGCCCCCCGCGCCTGATTGCGAAACGTCCAGGCCAGTTTAAGCACCTTAGTCCAGTTGCGCTGTACCTTTTTTGGCGTCCAGCCCAGGGCTTGGGCGATCGCCTCGTCAGTCAGAGCCGCATCGCCGATCTGCTGCTGCTTGAGCGTCAGAAACCGGCGGTAGTCGGTGGTTAAGGTAGCCAAAAAATCAGCCCATTCTGTGGAGGTCATGCCCAGGCGAGCCTCCAGGTTGGCCCCCAGCCACTGGTGCACCAGCTGCCACTCGTGCTGCTGGGAGAATTTTTCGACGTGGTACTTAAAGCGCTGCTGCAAATAGTCGCGTTCTCGGGCCGAGAGGCCCAGAATATCGTCAATTTCGGCAGCGGAGCAGTCCTGGAGCTTGAGCACCAGGTAATTGACACAGTCGGGCTGATTTTGGGCCTTGAGATACTGCATCAGGGCGTGGATGACGCGATCGCGCATCACCCCATCGCCGGGATCGCTACTCTCGGCCATCATTTTTTCGCGCACCTGCTGCACAACCGAACTGCGCGCGTGCGACTCAGCCGCCTCGGTCTTGGCCCCCTCGGTGACCAGAGCCATATCCACCGATGTCTCGGCGGGCTGACGGCGGCTAAAGGCCTGAGCCCGCAGCACAATCAGCTGCTGACTGCCGCCCCGCAGATTGATGCGGCGTTTCGCGTACTGCTCACTAAAGGCCATATACTCCGCCAGCTCCAGCTGGGTGCGGGGGGTATAGGTGGCGGGCAGGTTATGTTCTCGCCGAAAGGCGTTCAATACCTCGATGTAAAAGTTCTGCATAAAGTCTTCGAGCAGCGCGTAGCGGCCCTTAAACCCCAGATGGCTGCCCTGGGGAGCCACATGGCGGTAGACAATGGCGCTCAGGCTGCTGTGCAGCTCCACCCGACCCCGGTGAGAGCCCATGTCGTAGTAGGTCAAACACTTGCTCACGCGATGACGCACCAGGGCCATCTGCCAGTGGTTAATATCGCCCGAGGCCTGAATGCGATCGCTGAGAGCGCAAATGCGGTCAATTTCTGCGGTCAACCGCTGCATCACTCCAGTCAGCCCCCCAGGCCGCCGCTGCAGGTGGGCCATGAACTGGTCTCGCACCAGAGCCGCCACCGTCGGTGCAGGGCCTTCGTCTCCTGCGTGAGAGGCCGATGCTGGAGACAAGTCTGGAGCCAACTTTGGGGACGGTTCCGGGGGCGGCGGTGTAGTCCCAGGAGATGATGGGGGCATGGTAATGCAGGTAGATGCGGTCTTCATAGTTACCCAATCCTAACAACGACACCGATATCGGGAATAGCCAGTCGGGCCAATCGCTCAGCTGGCTGCGGCACAAGTTGCCAACCCCAATCGGCTTGCTGTGTACCTCCCAGCCAGCTGCGGCGATTTCTCACGCTCTGTGCCAGCGGTAAAATCTGCCCGCTGCGACCGCAATCCTGCTGTCCTTGCTCTGATGGATTTTAAGCCCAGGTTGTGCCGCTGCTTTCCCTGGTCGTCAAAGGTTTACTAAATTTTTGTCGAATCGATGAAAGCCCTGTGGCGCGGGGGCATAAGCTTCGATCGCCAGATCCGCTGTTACCGCCTGAGTGCCGACAACGTGGCTAGACGACCTGGCCACCCAGCCCGCACCCACCGCCAATTCGCAGAGTGCCAGTTGCCCAGTTGCCCCTGGCGCTGGGAACTGGCATCAAGTAGCTGCTAAACGCTCAAATCAAGCTTTACAGCCCCTAGCCTGTTCTTGGGGGCGGGCCTGGCAAGGCTATACATCCGGCTTTTGGCCACAGTTGATGACATGCCCTAGGCCAGCTGAGCACCCCAGTCGAGCGCCATTTCCCAATCCAGCCCCTGACGCACAACCAACGGCTGATCGCCCTCCATATCGAGAATGGTCGATACTTCATAGGCCAAGGGCTGGTCGTCGTCCACAATGACGTCGACCAGCTTTTCTAAGTTGTCAAACATCACCATTTTGTCGACCGGCTTGTCAACGGCTCGTCCCGAGTCTGCGGCGGGCAGCAGCGTCAGGGCCGAGGTCGAAATCACCGGGTTTTGCAGGGTCTCGACCAGCGAGAGGCAAATGGGATGGTTGGGTACTCGAATGCCCGTAGTTCGGCGCTTGGGGCTCATCACCAGGCGCGGCACCTGACGAGTCGCGGGCAGCAAAAAAGTAAACGGCCCCGGAATCAGCCGCCGAATCAAACGGTAGGCACTGTCGCTGACTATGGCATAGTCGGCAATATTAGATAGCGAAGCGCATAAAAAGGTCAGCGGTTTCTCGTTGGCCAGCTGCTTGATCTGGCGCACTCGCTGCACCGCCCCTTTATGATTCAGGTCGCAACCAATGGCGTAGACTGTGTCTGTGGGATAAAGTGCCACCGCTCCCTGCCGCAGCGCCACCGCGATCGCCTCCATTTTGCGGCTCTGTGGGTTGTTGGGATGTAGCTTGTAGACTGTTGCCATTGCCCTTCCCTTTCTATTGTTCTGTTGAAAACGATAGCTTACCTTGACTGCCCTACCGGCATCGCGGGCGATATGTGTCTGGCTGCTCTGGTCGATGCGGGCGTGCCCCTGAATTACCTACAAACCCAGCTGGCCAGCCTGGGGTTAAACGACGAATTCACACTCTCGGTCGCCCCCGTTCTGCGCCAGGGGCTGCGCGCCCTCCAGGCCCAAGTTGTAGTCAAAGCTACCCCCGGTCATCCGTCAGGGCATTCCCCAGCGCATCATGACCACCACCATCATGACGGACAGCACCAGCACCGTCACACAGTCCATCACACCCGAAACCTGCCCGCGATCGAGCATCTCATCACCCAGGCCCACCTGCCCGATCGCGTCCAGCAGTGGAGCCTAGCGGTGTTTCGCACGTTGGCCAAGGCCGAAGCTGCCGTCCACGACATTGCGATCGATCAGGTCCATTTCCACGAAGTGGGAGCTACCGACGCCATCGTCGATATTGTTGGCACCTGCCTCGGGTTCGACTATTTAAATATCGATACCCTAGTGTGCTCACCCCTGCCCACGGGACGGGGGCGCGTCAAGGCGGCCCACGGCTGGCTACCCGTGCCCGCTCCCGCCGTGCTCAAGCTGCTGGAGCAGCACCAGGTGCCCCTGTACAGCAACGGTCTCGATGGCGAACTGATTACCCCGACTGGGGCGGCGATCGCAACAACCCTGGCCCAGCGCTTTGGCGATCCTCCAGCCATGACCCTGCACCGTACCGGGTTGGGGGCCGGGGGCAAATCGCTACCTGTTGCCAACGCTTTACGCCTGTGGATTGGGGTCACTGATTTGGCCACAGGCTCGGCCACAGCCCAGGTATTACCGCCTCCTGAGTTGCCATCTACAACCCTGCCCTTAGCAGAACAGCCCCCAACAGAGCGGCTAGAAAAGGCCTCAGATCCAGAGATTCCCTACGATCTAGACACCGTCATTTTGCTTGAGACGCAGGTAGATGACCTGGTGCCTCAGGCCGTTGGCTACCTCTACGATCGCCTCTTCAGCGCCAGTGCCCTAGACGTCTTTACCCAGCCCGTAGCGATGAAAAAATCGCGGCCCGGACTGCTGATTACCGTTATCTGTCGCCCTAGCGATGAGCCTCAGTGCATCGATATTCTATTTTCTGAAACCTCTACCCTAGGCATCCGCCGTCAGTCTCAGCAGCGATGGGTGCTGCCCCGGCAGTTCAAGACCCTCCAGACCCCCTACGGGCCTGTCAACCTAAAAGTGGCCTACCATCCCCAAACCCAAGCCGTTCTCAACGTCCACCCTGAATACGAAGACTGTGTAGCTCTAGCCCGTCGCTACGGCCTCTCCTGGCAGGTGGTCTACCATACTGCACTCAGCACCTGGTATCAGGCGTCTCAGCCGACTCTGCCCCCACCAAATTGACGCTATTCTTCATCTAAAAAGGCCTCATCCCAAAACGGCGAGTCCTCCTGGATGAGCTCATCAACCGCCGCAGGCAGTTTGGTATAGGGATGTTTTAGCGTTTGGGAAAAAATTCTAAAGGCCTCTACGCCCTGGTGTTCTGTAAGAAACTCAGCCTTAAGTTCACGCCCATGGGGGTCTACCTTAACCAGGTTGTACTCAATGTTGTCGCCGTAAATAGCAAAAGTAATCTGAAACACCTCTAAAAAATTAATGACCCACTGACATTGGCTGCGGGGAAATTGCTCATAGTAGCGAATTAGACTGGCAATTCTAGCCTCCAGGTAAGGCAGCGTATGACGCGAAACCAGCACTAGCTTAAGTAAAATAATGGCCAGCGTCAGAGCATTTCCTTGCGAGAGCACCAGCGAAAATAGAGGCGATGGCTGCTCTTGATCTTCCGTCATGAGGTAATCAACTATCCGGTTGCACGTGCGCAGCACCAAAGATGCATCCAAAGGCTGAGGCTCAAACTCAGCGTACAAATCAACCAAACGAGCATCGAGATGATCCTGAATTTGTTTTGAAATCGGGTTACTGTTGACGGTGTAAAGCAGGTAGCGCGTCAAACTAACCTTAAACTCGCCGTAATTGCTCTCTTTGACCTGGGCTAAGAACAAGCGGGCCAGATTCTTATAGCTAAAATCGCCTCGCCTTGCCACGATGGCCTTAACCAGCCGGATGGCGCTATCTCCCAGCACCGTGGGGTTTTCTATAATACGCCCGTGGGCCTGCCCCGACTGGCCGTAGGCCGTATACATAGCTAGCTCAAACTTGAACTTGTCTTTTAGGCGACGGGAGAGCGCCCGAGCCGCCTGACGTTGCTCAATCGGATTGGCCTCGTTAACGTACTGCGGCACCAACAGGTAGGATGTATAGCGGCTGGCCCATTCATCAGGACGATTGAGGGTGCGCTCCTCTGCGTAGCGCGCCGCAAACAGCCGCAGTTCCTCAAAATCATGACTTTCAGTAAATCGGATTAACCAATGGCGCAGCCGCTTCAGGGTTGGCGACAGGGTACGGCGCTGGATCAACGGATCCGAAAAAATATCTACCAGGCTCTGAATGGCATCAAACTGCCGAGCAACTTCCCAGTTGTTGACAAGGATATAACAGCACCGCTTGATGGTATTGCGGAACTCCTGCTCATTATTGGCAAACAAAATAACGTGGAGAGCGGGTAGCGTCTGGGAACTAACTGAGTCAGTATGGTGAATAAAAAGATGTCTAAATTCTTCTAAAACATCTTCAGGATGCCAAATTTTGACAATTTCAAGCAAAAAATCGTAAATTACCTGTTGCGCCTGAGCCAACGTTAGCCCAGGGCGTGAATCATAGTCGCTTGACTCCATTGAGTGGTATCTTGACACAGCTTCCCGAGACATTGGTTCCTCAACTCAACCCCGGCAACAACCGGAGTTAACTCGGAGCTAAAGACCTTTTTCGAAGGTATTGACTAGCTGTCAACACATCCTATTCGCAGATCTTGCCCTTGTACCTTCCCGCTCTGCTGGAGTACAGCAGCGGCCATAGTCAAACCAGCTATAGCTGTTGAAGGCTGGGTTCTACACGTTGAACCCGACAAACCCTAAACCCAATGAACCCGATGGTAAATTCACGCTCCCAAGTCAGCTAGTCCTAACCAGGCTCAGCCTACAAGGCGTGCACTCATATATTACAGATGCGATCGGGCTTTAAGTAGTTGCCATGGATCATTTGTGTAAACTAACACAGCACAACACCGCCTTTAGCCTAATCAGCCATTGTGCTGAGCGTAATCAAAATCACACTGTTGCCAATCGAACGGTTACTTGCTGAGGAGTATAAAACCTTACTGGTAACTCAAATGGCTAAACTACAAGCCCTTCTCCGTAGTCACCAAAATTTGGCGACTGAGGGGTCAGGCCCTACAGGGGACTGTACAAAGAATACTACAGGCATTCTGCTGTGCTAGACCAAAGTTTGGCGAAAGCCAGGTCAGCAAAGAGCTATACAGAAGAGTTTTCTTAATCTGAGAATGCTTTCTACAACATGCGGTATGGGGGCGGAGGGGCTCGAACCCTCACGACCGTTTAAGGTCAACGGATTTTCATTCTCCCGCAGCTTTCGCTGCTGCCGGGCCAGAGCATAACCCCAACCAGGTTTTGAGAATTGGACCCTCCCTTTACCCTCGTCTTTACGTTAGGGTAGCTCCCGTCGGGCCTCTGCACCTTCTGGCGTTTGGTTCTCGCCAGCTTGGCTCAGGATTGCCATGTCCAGCTTTGGTGTAAGTACGCTACGCCTCTTACTGGAGTTAGGTTTCCCTGAGTTTGAGAGCTTCCACTTAGCAAATTTCTTCGCTAAGGCTCAGTTTTCTAAGTCCGTAGCGTCTACCATTCCGCCACGCCCCCTAGCGGCCTATATCACAGGCCCTCTGCCGTTGCTCCAGCCCTGCAGGCAGAACAAGACAGATTCCTATTCCATCACCAACCGCACAGGATTGCAACTCTCCGCGCTCTAACCTAGCGCCAAGATTATTTTTTGCTGGAGTCTATTTAGGAATATGTGCTATTGTAACGGTAGCTGAAGACACTCTCAGCTAAATACTTAGTACATTTACCTGGACTAATACATCATGACCACTACTCTACAGCGGCGCGAAAGCGCCTCCCTGTGGGAGCAGTTTTGCCAGTGGGTCACCAGCACCGAGAACCGCCTGTATGTAGGCTGGTTCGGCGTACTGATGATTCCCACGCTGCTAGCTGCTACCGCCTGCTTCGTGGTTGCGTTCA